>NZ_JAAHGT010000302.1 GCF_010672385.1 Okeania sp. SIO2F4 | reverse complement strand
TCGTAAAGATACCCGTTTTATGCCAGCTTCTACATAATCTGGATCTGGCAAAACTTCTAAAAAATTTCCCCCTACAGAAAACAAAATATCTAACTTTCCATCTGCCGCATTATCAATCATTTCCGAAGCAATTAAACCAGGATGACTCGGTACAGAAAAACCCCAAAATTTACTCATAAATTCGGCATTTTCAGGATTAATTTTTCTCCCTCCTGGAAAAACGGTAGAATAACAACCCATTTCGGCTCCACCCTGCACCCCAGAATGACCCCGAATTGGCATCAAACCACAGCCTTCTCTACCAACAAAACCTTTAGTTAAAGCTAAATTAATAATAGCTCTAACATTATCTTCCCCACACTCATGTTGAGTAATTCCCATACTCCAAACAAATACCGCTTTTTCTGCTTTTCCAACCATTTTGGCAAAGGTATACATTTCATCACGGGTGGCTCCAGAAAAGCGTTCTAATTCTGACCAAGACTGAGCATCTAATGAAGCTTTTAATTCCTCAAATTGATTAGTATAATTATCTATAAAAAATTTATCTATCCAATCATTAGCAATTAAATGTTTAATAGTGCCATTGATAAATGCCATATCCCCATTAACATTAACTAAAAAGAAATCTTCGGCAAATTTTGTACCAAACAAAGCACTTTCTGGAATAGATGGCACCCAATAACGTTCCATCCCCGGTTCCCGGTAAGTATTAATAACAACAATTTTTGTGCCTGCTTTTTTCGCCCAGTGTAAATATTTAACAGTAACAGGTTGATTATTTGCCACATTTGAACCGATAAATACTAATAAGTCTGTACCGATCCAGTCTTTGTAAGAACAAGTAGTAGCAGCAGCACCAATAGTACTTTTCAGCGCTCCGGTGCTAGGGGAATGACAAATACGAGCGGCGTTATCAATATTATTAGTGCCGATCGCCCGTGCAGTTTTTTGGGCAGCATAATAAGTTTCATTGACAGTTCCACGACTGGTCAGGTAGAAACCCATCCGGTCTGGGTCAGTAGTTTTGAGGCGATCGCTAATTACTGTCAAAGCTTCATCCCAACTAATTCGGCGAAACCCTTTGTCGCCTTTGTCACGACGCATCGGATAAGGCAGTCGCCCCATTTCTAGAAGTTCCTTACTACTTTTATTTTGCAGTTGAGAAACATCTGCCAGTATTTCTGGGTTAAATGCTGCCATAGTATTCAGGCGCAATAGTCGGAGGCGAACATTGCATAGGTGAAACCCATCAAGAGTCCAGTCCTTCATACCCGTTGTACCCAGGGAACAACCGTCGCAGACTCCTTTGTTGAGTATTTCCCAAGCGTAGGGAAGTTGGTCAAAGTTTTCTATTCCAGCGCGGATGAGTTCCCAGTAGTTATTCGGGTATTGTTCGCCAATACCGAAAGGTTTCCAGCTTGCCCAGATTTTTGGGTTCCAGATTTTGTTTGGCTTGGGTAACATAATTTAATTAGCTAAGACGATGCTTTTAATTAGTTGACATCATTTGATTAATTCCTTACCACAACCTAGTCAATTTTTTCGATAAGTTAATATAATTTTAATATTGTTATGGCAAGTCCCAATAGCGGTTTTCAGTCTGGTGAGGTACATCAACGATCCCCCTAAATCCCCCTTTTTAAGGGGGACTTTCAGTTCCCCCCTTCTCAAGGGGGGTTAGGGGGGATCTCGAGGGGTGTACCTCACTAACCTGGGAAATGCTATATCAAAGTGTTGCGAGAAGACCCGCGCTCTCCCGTTCGCGGAGCCTAGCGGCAGCTATTAGGGGAGCGTCGGGATGAATCGCAATCAATGTTGAGATTTCACAAAGAATATGTTAAACTGCTGAATTGTTAGTTAGCTAGTAGTAAATGGTCGAGAAAGCATACAAATTCAGGCTCTATCCAACTCCAGAACAAGAAAACTTGTTAAGGAGAACAATAGGCTGTGTGCGACTCATCTACAACAAAGCCTTGGCTATTAGAACTCAAGCTTGGCACGAAAAACAGGAGAGAGTAGGATACAAGCAAACCTCGGCCATGCTGACTACCTGGAAGAAACAAGAGAATTTAGACTTCCTGAGTAAAGTCAGCAGCGTACCATTGCAGCAAAGTCTGAGACATTTACAAACAGCTTTTACTAACTTTTTTCACGCGCGTGCTCTTTATCCTAACTTTAAGAAAAAACGCAATGGTGGAAGTGCTGAATTTACCAAGTCCGCATTTAAGTGGAAAGATGGTCAAGTCTATTTAGCTAAATGTAGTGAACCATTACCAATTAGATGGAGTAGACAACTACCACCAGATTGTAGTCCCACCACAATAACAGTTAAACTTGACCCATCTAATAGATGGTCTGTGTCTTTAAGGTTTAACGACAACAGAGATTTAAAACTCAAACCACTCAAAAAAAGAGTAGGTGTAGATGTAGGTATTAGTAGTCTGATTGCCACAAGTGATGGCACAAAAATCAACAACCCTAAGTATTTTAATAAACTGTATAAGAAACTCAGATTATCTCAAAAATCTCTATCCAGGAAAACGAAAGGTTCAAATAACTACCAAAAAGCTAGACTTAAACTAGCTCGCATTCACGCAAAGATTAAAGATTCAAGGCTTGACTATACTCACAAGTTAACTACTCAACTCATTAGAGAAAATCAAACTATTGTAGTTGAGGACTTAGCAGTTAAAAACATGGTAAAAAAGCGGTGCGACCCCGCGACGACGCCAGTCGCAAGGGAACGCGCACCAAGAGACCATAAATTAGCGAGAGCTATTAGTGATGCTAACTGGGGAGAAATAGTTAGACAACTAGAATACAAAGCACAGTGGTATGGACGGGAATTAATCAAAATTGATAGATATTTTCCTAGCTCAAAAAGATGTTCAAATTGCGGGTATGTGGTAGATAAACTACTTCTAGATATTAGAGAGTGGGATTGCCCAGAATGTGCAGCTCACCATGACCGCGACATTAACGCTAGTATAAATATCTTGGCTGCGGGACTCGCAGTGTCAGTCTGTGGAGCGACCGTAAGACCCGAAGGGAGTAAATCTCGGAGGGCGGGTGCTATGAAACAGAAAGCCCCTAACAGTGATGTTAAGGAATCCCGCGCTGTCTCGTAGAGCAGCGTCGGGAGGATGTCAATCTTGGTAAGATACATAAGTTTGATAATAAAACTTTTGTATTTTTGGATAAATATTCTATAAATTTTGTAAATTGACTACAACCGTAGTATTTTGATCGGTTAGCATGGTAGAGAAAATACAAAGGAATAACTAACTTCAGATGGATACTTTAGGATATGTTCATACTTGGTTAACTTGGGAAGAGCAGCCAGAAATACCTAATATTCAGATCGATCCAATTTCTGGTTTAGTGACTTTAATTTTGCTCCTAACTTCTCTAGTTGACTTACATCCGGCGATCGCTGCAGAAATATTAAGAAGAGGAAGTCGAGGGGATGAAGTGGGTACACTTCAATATCAGTTAAAAGAATTAGGGTTTCAGGTTAAACAAGATGGAATTTTTGCTTCTGAAACTTATCAAGCAGTTATAGATTTTCAAAAGTCTGAGGGTTTGAAGGCAGATGGGATAGTAGGTAAACAAACTCGCAATGCTTTGTGGGAAAAAACCTGTGTGATGCAGAAGGGATGTCGAGGGGAAAGGGTGCGTTTACTTCAGAAGCAGTTGAATAATTGGGGGTTTTCTGTTGGGAAAGTAGATGGAATTTTTGGTCGGAAAACTTATGACGCAGTTATTCGTTTTCAGGAGTATCATGGTTTGGAGAAGGATGGTGTTGTTGACAAGAAGATGACTGAAATTTTGTGGAAACCAAAAAGTGAAATTTCTGCTTCTTCTAAGAAGAGTCAAAGTTCTCAAGTTAATATTAATGAATCTCCTGATGTAAATAGTGAAATTTCTGCTTCTTCTAAGAAGAGCCAAAGTTCTCAAGTTAATAGTAATGAATCTACTAATGCAGATAATAATAAAGAACTATTGAACAAACTATTACGATTAGTATTAGCATTGAATCAAGATCCACAACAATCAGTATTGAATCTAAATTCAAAAGAAAATTTTGAATTGATGAAATATGCAATTACCAATGAAAATATTGAAAAGGAAATTCGGTATCAGGCTGCTTACATTATGGTGAAACAAATAATTTCACAAAATGAAGAAAATTTTATGAAAGTTCCTGACTCCTGTAAAACAGACTTCTGTACAGAGAAATCTGATATTTATAGATTCAATACAATATCTATAGATGAAGATGATGATGGTAAAAAAATAGAATATGCAGTACCAATTGATTCGATAAGATTACTTTTCGATCGGGCAATGAAGGAAAAAAATAACTTGCCGGTTCGCTTTTTGATAGCTACTATGAGTCCATATATAAAACAAACTCCAACAGAGGATATTATTAATATTTTGATATCTGAACCAGAAACACAAGATTTATACAAAGATTTAAAAAATAATGATTATCATGATTATACAAGAATGTTGAATGCAGCTCTAATGTCATTAAATTTATTCAGTATAAATACTAACGATAGCAGTATTTTTAAGAAAACAGTAGCAGATCTAGAAAAAATCATCACGGAGAACAAGTATGTTGATTATAATAATAAGCATAATCCTTTGACAACAATGGGATTCATCGCTGCAACTGGTAACGATGAAGCTAGACAAAATCTTATTGGTTTTCTGCGAGATAAACAGAATTGGCAAAAAGGAGATGTTTATTCTCTAATTATTGCTACAGACAACAGGTCTGTGGCAGAAAAAGTTGTCTTAGAGTATCCAGAATTAATAAATCGTCTAAAAGACATTCTAAAAAATAATTCTAAAGAGGGATATAATGATAATGATTATGTTTTCGTGGATTATGTTACTAAAGTATTAGGGTTAGTTGGAGAGGAAAAATTCCTTTTTGATTTTTTACAGTCAACACGCAGCAATAAAAGTGTATCGGAGGAACTTAAGGTATCAGTTGCTACAGCTGTTTATAACTATTACGACAAAGAAAAAGGGTTAGAGGCTTTAATGGAGTTGTATAGAAAAAATCCAGAGATTGATAATGATCATACCCCAGCCTGTAAATTATATGTTATTGTTCAGCCATCAATGGTTGGTCAGCTATCAATAGAATATGTAGCCAACAATCCTTCTTTAAACGACTCTTTAAACGACTATATAGAAATAATTAAAGAAGCTAATGTATCTAAGTGCTATCGTTCTTCTATTAGACCTGAAGACGCTGGCTTGGAGTGGTTTGGCAATAACTTCCTAAATTACTTCGGTTGGTAATTAATTAGTTCTGAGAGACACCACAATAAATAACAAGAAGATGCAAGAAAAAAATCTAACTAGAAGAAATTTTAGTAGCTGCGATATCCGAAAATTTAACTTCAAAAATTCTATTCTTACAGAAACAAACTTCACTGATGCAATAGCTGGAATTCCAAAAGTAATAAAAGTCGGACTAATAGTTATTTTGTTATTTTTAGCAACTGTTGGAGGAATTATATTATCTTATTCAGGTCGAGGTATTGGGTGGATAGTCTCTGACAATAAATTATTTGTGGTTGAATTTGGTTGGATAACACTTACACTAATAGCACTTTTTTTTATAGCTGTTCTTCTTAGGGTAGAATTCAGAGGTACTATAGTCTTTTCAACTATTCTATTTGTTAGTGTTTTGATTCTTGTATTAGCTCTTAGCCCAGAAGTCAAATCAGTCCTTAAACCAGCAGCATCAATTTTAATGGGATTCTTGACTTTTATAGGTGTTATTGCAGGATTTTCATTTTTAGTTGAAATTAGTCTAATGTTAGAAGTAATAGGAAGCACTAATCCTAACCAAACGATTTTTTCAGGTTTAGGTGCAGTAGCTATTATGTTGGGTATTGGCTGCGGAAACTTTATGTATCTTGAGTCTCTCCAACAATTAGTTTCAAGTTTATTTGTGAGTCTTTCTTCCTTAGCAATAATAGTTTATGTCAGACAGGAAGCTTTAGCGGGCGACAAAAAATATTTATTTTTTAAATCTCTGGCCATAGCTCTGTGTTCAATGTTAGGAACAAACTTTCGGAAAGCCGACTTAACTGATGCTAACTTTATCGGTGCAATTTTAGGAAATACAGACTTTAGAGAGGCAAACTTAACTCGTACTTGTTGGTTAAATGCCAAAAACTTAGACAAAGCTAGAGTCAAAGGAACTTATTTAGAAAATAAAAAAATTCGTCAACTGGTTTTAAGTGGAGACGGAAGAGAGCAAAACTTTGACGGTTTGGACTTACAAGGGTGTAATTTACAGCACGCGGACTTAACTGATGCAAGTTTTATTGGTGCAAACTTGACTAAAGCTACTTTAGAAGGGGCAAACCTCACACGAAGCAAACTTGTTAAAACCCAACTTTATGCTACTAACCTAACAAATGCAATATTAACAGGTGCTTGTATTGAAGATTGGGCAATTTCTCTAGATACCAAACTAGAGGGAATTAAATGCGAATACATTTATATGCGCCTAGAAACCAAAGAAGACCCCGACCCTTGGCGCAAACCAGACAACCGCAAAGAAATTTTTCAAGACGGTGATTTTACTGATTTTATTGCCCCTATTATCAAAACTCAACAACTTTATCAAACTCAAAATGTAGACCCACGGAAAGTAGCAGAAAATTATTCAATTTTAGATATATTTCACCATGAAGGAGTAGACCCCAGTGCCGCAGCAATAGCTTTTCAAAGATTAATAGAAAAATATCCAGAATCAGGATTACAAGTTCTTTCAATTGAAGGGCGAGGTAATGATAAAATTCACTTTCAAGCCCAAGTTAGTGATGATGTTAACCGTTCACTTCTTAGTCAAGAATATAATGAAATTTATCATCAAATAAAATCAGGAAGTTATCAAGATTTACTAGCACTTTTAGCAGGAGTAGCAGAAAAAGACAAACATATTATCGAACTGAGAAATTTATTAGAAACAGCCTTAAAGCAGAACAGATTTTATGTTCAAACCTATCAAGAAACCAGGAATATTGAAATCAGGAAAGGTGATTACCGAGAGACATCTGTTAATGATCAAGGGAGTTATGTAGAAGGAGATTCGATTCAAGATTTCCCACAGCCAGAAAGTTAATATAAAATACCCAATATTTTAGGGATTGCTTCCCTGTAGTCGCAATGACATAGTTAAATTTAACACTTTTATAATTAGAGGCTGTTTCAAAAGTTGTTGATACATGATCGGGAACTTTTAAAACATCCTCTTATATCATATAATACGGTAGCTTGGGTTAAGCGGTAGCGCAACCCAACAAATACAATACTATTGTTGAATACAATACTATTGTTGGGTTTCCTGACTCAACCTAACCTACAAAATACCAGTTTTTATTACAAGCATTTAACAGTTAGCGCAGCTCCCCTGGAAGGGGCACATGATATTACATATATAAATTCCTAACTTTTAGTATTTTGCCACTCTTCCAAAGCACCAATCACAAAACTTGCTGCCGGATGATTTAAAACTTGCTCAAAAACACTCACACCACCAGCTTTTAAAGCACTAAAAACCCGATTCATCAAAGCAGGATTAGTTTCAATTTTCTCAATTACTTCCCCTGCTATTTTCATATTTCCAGTCATTGTATCAGTAGGGTTATTTTTGCTTAGTTGTTCCAGCAATTGTTGAATTTCATTAGCAGCATCAGCCAGGTTTTGTTTTTCTGCGGAATTATTATAGTAATCTCCTTCAACATAACTTCCTTGGTCATTAATAGTTGTCTCACGATAATCACCAGTTCCAATGTTTATATTACGTTCGCCAGTCATTGTTTTATCTCCTTGATTAGAAGTATTAAAATCTGATTTATTACGAGGTATAAAAGTCACAGTTTTAGGAGTTGAATTTTCCCTATTTTTAGCAGACAACTGAGGAATTAACTCTTGAGGTATTCCTGCAATCATAATAGCATTACATCCTAACTGATAAGCAAAATCATAAGTTTGTCCAGCTCCTAAAGCATCATAAAAAGCCACAGCAAATTCAATCGCAGCCCTATCATCTATAGTCTGACTCATACCAATCACATAATTAATATATTTAACTATTTCTTGAGCTTGATATTCTGAATAACAAGCATTCAGAACAACACATTCTACCTGTTCCGAAAATAATTGAAAAAGTCCGGCAATAGCTTCAGTATCAACTAATTTTTGATATCCGGTTTCATCCTCAAAAACTAGACCATTTTCCCCTGTTCCATGTCCGCTAAAATGAACAATATTCGGTTGATAATCTAAAATAGATCTACGAATATCTCTATATCGAGTAGCTTCCGCAGATTCAATTAAAAATAAATCTCTAGAAGGCGATCGCCTCAATCCTTCTTTTATTTCTCGGATTTCTTCATCTAATCTTAAAGGATTTGTACTTTTAGGATTAGCTGATAAAATTAATATTTTCCGATAAGTAGCATTATTATTCATAAACTAATACCTCCTGGAAATAAACATTTTTAGCTTTTGTGTGACTAAGGATTTATCTTTGCCATCATAACCTTAGTTTCCTTGGAACTTCCTTCTCTCTAAAAGTTGCTGTAGTTTTTCATCACTAAAATCATTAATAACAATACTCGCTCCTACTTCTAATAAAGATTCAGGTTCATGGGTAGAAGCAACTCCTACTGTATAAATTCCTGCTCCTACTGCCGACTTAATTCCAGAACGGGAATCTTCAAAAACAATTGCTTCTTCTGGGGAAATTTCCAATTTTTCTAAACATAATTTATAAGGTGCTGGATCTGGTTTTCCCACAGTCATTACTCCACCTAATATTACTAATGGAAAAGTATCTGTTAGCTGCAAAATTTCTAGCATGAATTCAGCATTTTCTGGAGGTGCATTTGTGACAACTGCTTTCTGGAGTTTTTGCTTTTCCACCCATTCAATAAATTCTAATAATCCTGTTAATGGTTCTAAGTTTGTAGCGATTTCTCGAAATTTAGCTTCTTTATAATCTGCTAGTTCTTCTACTTCTGTAGTTGATAGGTGTGGTAGTAAATCTTGAATAATTGCTGGATTGGTTCTACCACTAATATATTGTTTATAAGAGTTATGGTCAATTGCTACTCCGTGATTATTTAAAATTTCTTTCCAGGTCTGGTAATGTAAGGGGTCTGTATTTGCTAGGGTGCCATCGAGGTCGAACAAAATTGCTTTGAGCATCTTATTTATTTTGGTAGATAATGTTTACTTTTGTGGTTCTGAAAAGAGAATTTTTCAGAGAATTGAGAATAGTTTGAGCTTTTATTGCGTATAGCGCAATAAGAACTTTTGCTTAGTATTTTCTAGATTTCTGGGAAATTGTCGAAGGGGAGGAAAAGTTGACTCTGGCAATAGTATCAGATTTCTATTTCTGAATTTGTCTCTATTGCGTATAGCGCAATAGAAGTTTTTGCCTAGTATTTTCGGATTTCTGGGAAATTTTGGGAAGGGAGGAAAAGTTAACTCCGGCGGTAGTATCAGATTTCTATTTCTGAATTAGTATTTTCGGATTTCTGGGAAATTTTGGGAAGGGAGGAAAAGTTAACTCTGGCGGTAGTATCAAATTTCTATTTCTGATTTGTCTCTATTGCGCAATACGCAATAGAAGTTTTTGCCTAGTATTTTCTGGTTTCTGGGAAAAATTTGTCGGGGGTGGGAAAAGTCAACTGTGGCGTTAGTATCAAATTTCTATTTCTGAATTTCTCTCTATTGCGCAATACGCAATAGAAGTTTTTGCCTAGTATTTTCTGGTTTCTGGGAAAAATTTGTCGGGGGTGGGAAAAGTCAACTGTGGCGTTAGTATCAAATTTCTATTTCTGAATTTCTCTCT
>NZ_JAAHGT010000301.1 GCF_010672385.1 Okeania sp. SIO2F4 | reverse complement strand
TGCTTCTCTCTCAAACAATTTTTGAGCAATTGTCAAAACTACTGGGTCTGAGCTTTTAGGTTTGAGGTGTTTGACTACGCATTTCGGATTTCCTGGTAAGTCTAAGTCTTCAGCTAAGTAGGTATCTCCGAATCCTCCACTTCCTAGCGACTGAATAATTTTGTAGCGTTGTCTCAGGATTTTTCCAGACTGCACCATTTCAGTTATCAGTTATTAGTTATCAGCTTTTTCAGTTACCAGTTATCAAACTTTCTCTTTTCTGTTATTAGTTATTAGACTTTCTAGCGTACTAGCTACCAGGAAAATATGGTTTTTTTGGCCGAATTGATTTGAGTATATCTGAGCACACCTTCTCCATTATGCTTATAGTACCATGTCAAATTTTTTTGTCAACCCCATTTTTCAGTTATTAGTATCTAGTTCGTAGTAGGACTTGAGCAATAAAATCAATATTTAAGGGGCTAGAGCAAAACTACAAACAAAATAATTATTCTCACTAATTTTTAGTAAACCCATAATTAAGGCGATCGCTTGTTTTATCGGAAATCTCTTAATATTAATTCTTCTGACAAAGGTAATAAGCTAACCGCTGAATGCTGACCGCTGAATGTTTAAATATTCATCAAGTTCCTAACATTTGCAATTTATATAAACCAGCATAAAGACCATCTTTTTGTAATAATTCCTGATGAGTACCTGATTCAATTAACTCTCCTCTTTTCAAAACAAATATCCGATTAACATTTCTAATGGTCGAAAGTCGATGAGCAATAATAATAGCTGTTCGTTCTGCTAAAAGTTGTTCTAATGCTGATTGAATTAAAGCTTCTGTTCCGACATCTAAACTAGCAGTTGCTTCATCAAGTACCAAAATTCTAGGGTTACGAATAGTAGCGCGGGCAAATGCTAATAACTGTTTTTGACCACCAGAAAGATTGGCTCCTCGTTCTCGTAGTTGAGTATTATATCCTTGGGGTAATTCGGTAATAAATTTATCTATATTTGTGCTTTTTGCGGAGGCTTGAATTTCCTCAAATGAATATTTTTCTCCCAAAGTAATATTACTTTTTACATCTCCGGCAAATAAAAATCCATCTTGAAGAATCACGCCAATATGTTTTCGTAATTCAGCTTGAGGTAAATCTTTAATATTAATTCCATCTACCAAAATTCTGCCTTTATTCACATCATATAAACGACAAAGTAAGCGAATAATAGAACTTTTTCCAGCTCCAGTCGGACCTATTAAAGCAATTTTTTCTCCAGGTTTAATAGTGAAGTTGAGATTTTTCAGAACATATTGATTTGGTTTATAGCCAAACCAGACATTTTCAAATCTAATTTCACCTATTTGGGAATTATTAACTTGAAGATTTGGTAACTTTTTAATTTCTCCTTCTGGGTCAAGAATTTCAATTTCTTCATTCAGGAGATTAGAAATACGTTCAACGGCGGTTAAACCTGCTTGAATAGCCGTAAATTTTTCGGCAAATTGTCGTAAGGGGTCGAATAAACGTTGAGCATATAAAATGAAGGAAGAGAGAGTACCAAAGTCTAGATTTCCTGCTAAAACAAATCGCCCTCCAAGAAATAAAACTGAGGCGATCGCGATTAAAGAAATCCATTCTAAAATACCAGAGATAGCTGAGTCATAAAAAATAGTTTTATCTACTGCTTGAACATACTTTAGATTATTGGCTCTAAATAATTCTGAATTGAACTTTTCTCGCCGAAATAATTGCACTACTCCAATGCCAATTAAGTTTTCTTGTAGTTGAGCATTTAGACCTGAAAGTTCATCTCTAGCTTTGTAATTAGCTTGCCGATATTTTTGTTGAAAATAGATAATAATTGCTGTTACTGGCACAATCATTAATATCAGCATTAAGGCTAGTTGCCATTGCAAACTAAACATAGTAATAGCAATGATTAAAATTGAGAATAGATCGCTTACTATCCCAATAGCACCTGTAGAAAATACATCTCCTAAAGCTTCAACATCACTGGTAAGACGAGTAATTAATTTTCCTACAGGGGTACTGTCAAAAAATCTGACTCCTAAAGAAAGAACGTGCTTAAATAAATCATTTCTAATATCAGCAGTAATTTGTTGTCCGAGTTTTTGTACTAAAAAGCCTTGTAGGGATTGAAATATGAGTCTTATTATAATAGTTAGCATTAATATAATTGCTAAAATATTCAATCCTTGAGATAGAGAAATTTGTTGGAGAAATAACCAAGTTTCTTCTCCTAAAATTAGAGAAATTGCTTGTCCGATTAACAGTGGCTGAATTGCCCCTGAAATTGATAATGGTAATAATAATATTAGTGAGGTAGCTACTAAAGTTTTATGACGGAGGCCGTAGTTTAGCAATCTTTGAATTAATTGCCAGTCTGTTTCACGATTATTACTTCGGTATTTATTACTATCAGTTTTAGGAGAGACACTGGTCATAGATTTTTTTGTTACACTCTGGATAGTAGGATGTTTTATAAAGTAGCATATTAGTTAATTTTTCAGTAAGCATTCAGCCGTCAGCTATTAGCTAGCCTCCTGGGTCATAACTACGTTAACAGCTATTGCCGAAGGTCGGAGGTAATAGACATTGAGAAATTGACAGAGAATTAAAAGTTACTGTCAAATTATCCTCCTTTAACCGCGATAAATATTCATTTAAACGTTGTATTTTAAAGGGAGGATATGATTGGTGAAGGATTGACTACTAAGAGCTGAATACTTACATTTTTCACAATTAATAATCGACCATGACAATATAAGTATGATATTTTAAATTGAAACTAAAAGATTAAAATTGAGACAATTTAAGAGCCAAGATTTAGATAAATTATATGGGTTTTATAGTAATCCTAAAGTCATGAAATATGTGGGTCATTTCAGTTATCAGTTATCAGTAGCTCTAGCTGAAGCATTCGGATTGACATCAGGAATATTCTCTTTTCTCTTGGTCGATTATATATGGCGAGGTTTCCTCGCCATATTCAGCTTTTGAAAAAATCAAGCAACTACTTCACCAGACCGCTAATGACCTATTTATTTATAACTTTTAATTCTCTTGAAGAGTAATTCCTGACTCTGGAAATTGAGCTTGGTTATTTATTAAATCTTGCATATTGGTATCAAGGATTAGCAACAGAAGCATCAAAAGCAAGTTTAATATCTGGATTTGAAGAGTTGAAATTAAAGGAAATTGTAGCGATAGCTAAACCTAAAAATCTTGCCTCCCAAAAATTAATGGAAAAACTGGGAATGAAATACGAAAAAGATGCTAATTATTATCAAACTAATGTGGTATATTATAAAATCTCAAAAAAAGAAGATCGGTATGATAGTTCTTTCTATATTCTAGAGAAATCAAGCCAATTGATGTTAAAAAAAATATGAGTAATATTATGTTCGGATATTCAAATTTATTAAATATATCAAATGCAGATTCTTTTAGTGGATGATGAACCAGAATTAACTTCTCCTCTGAGTCGTGCTTTGAATAGAGAGGGGTACAATGTTGATGTTGCTGATAATGGAGAAATGGGTTGTAAAATGGCAATTCAGGGTAACTATGATTTGCTAATTTTAGATTGGATGTTACCCCAAAAAACAGGATTGGAGATTTGTCAAAAGTTACGGTCGCGACATGACTATACTCCAGTTTTATTTCTTACTGCTAAAGATACTGTAGACGATCGAGTTGCGGGATTAGATTCTGGTGCAGATGATTACTTAGTTAAACCTTTTGAATTACGAGAATTATTAGCAAGAGTTCGAGCTTTATTGCGTCGCCCTCTTACCATTGAGGCAACCACAACTCAGCAAAATTTACAGGTAGGAGATTTAGAATTAGATATAGAAAATCAAGTTGCTTATAGTAGTGGGCAAATGATTAACTTATCAGAAAAAGAATGTAAGCTACTAGCATATTTTATGAACTACCCCGGTCAACTTTTAACCCACCAACAAATTTATGAATATTTGTGGGGAGAAGGGGAGCAACCAAGTAGTAATGTCTTAGCAGCACAAGTACGTCTATTGCGAAGAAAAATAGAGACAACTGGGAAGTCACCATTAATTCATACTGTTTATCGGAAAGGTTATCGGTTTGGAAAACTATAAAATTTAGAATTTAGAATTTAGAATTCAGGAGTAAAATTCTTACTGTGAATAAATGTGAAAAGAATGAGAAGTTCTTAAATGGTGCGTTACGACGGATTCCTAAATACCTTTCACAGCTTAAATTTTAGCCGTCTAACGCACCCTAAAATAATGAACTATTACCTAACGCTGCTTCATAAAACCGATATAAAACGTCATAATAAGACATTTTACTGTTTACTTCCTGCTTCCAACTGAGGCCGTCGGCGGTTACTCATCCACAGGCATTCACGGTTAAGCCAACCGCATTTTAACAGTCTATACTTACATCTAAGTCTTTGTCAATAGACATGCATTACATTTGGTTCTCCAACCCTCACACTTGCCTTGGATAGTAGGGAGTGGGATTTTTGGAGAGGTCTACATAGATAGACTGCCAGTAATGTTTAAGCAGCGATTAGTGCAGAAGATACAAATTTCACCCTCGTTACTTACAAATGTGTGAAGAGAACTACTGTATTATATCGTTTACACACGTAAATTGTTAACTAAGTCGAAACTCCATGCGGAAAGTATCAAAGATCGCCACCCCGAAGTGCTAATAGCACAATTACTACCGGGCCAGCAATAACAACCATGGCTAACATTGTTAACTGGGCAATAGTTTCAAAGTTAATATTGCTGAAAAAATCAGTTAAAAATTCCATATTTTCCTCTTAGAAAAAATGTGCTTAAAACGAATAATTGTCTCTGTGATCGTACAGAAATAAGATATTTTTGAGGTATATTAATACACCTCAAAACATAAGGTTAGGCAAAAATTTGGACATTGTTGCGTCCATTCTGCAGAAAATGCGTAAAGTTGGCCTCGCCCAGTTATTTTGGCTTTTAGAGGTACGACACACTGGTTTTTCAAATCTCTTTACCTGTTTAATGCCGAACAACAGAGCTTGGAACTGGCCGCGCATCCCAAGGTGTTATGACCTAAATAACGTTTACTTTAAAAAAGTGGGCTGGACTAACCATTTAAGCGACTTTAGCGCTTTGATTAGATTTGTGGTTAGTCTAGATATTAATAAAATAGATACTGAACTGAAAAACCGTTTTTTATTCTATCAAGCGATCGCCTATCTAATTTAATAAATTTCACAAAACTCAATATTTTGCTCTGCTACAATCAAAAGGCCGTTAATAAAACTTTTGACTTAAATAAAGAATGGCTACTTGGTGTTGTGTCAAAAATTGTGGTGCTTGTTGTTACCTAAAACCAACAGAACGTCCAGAACTAGAAGAATATTTATCGCCAGAAGAAGTCAAGCATTATATGAGTTTAGTAGGAGCAGATGGATGGTGTATTAATTACAACCATTTGAGTAAAGAATGTCGTATTTACTCTGATAGACCAAGATTTTGTCGAGTCCAACCAGATACCTTTAAAGAAATGTACGGTATTGAGCCAGAAGAACTAAATGAATTTGCCATTGACTGTTGTCAGGAGCATATAGAGGATATGTACGGCGAGCATAGTCTAGAAATGCTTCGATTTAATCATGCAGTGGGCATTAACTCAGGCTTCCAGAGGTAATAAAGCAAGTTGACACATAGCACAATTATCTGAAATAATAAATAAGATTTAAAAAATCTACATATATAGTGCTATGGGCAAGTCATGCATTCAAAAGTCAAAAGTAATCTGTGAGTGAGTATTTCTGAGACAAATACTCCGTAAATGGGATTTACCAATGTCCGCGCAGTGCTATATTTAGTAATTTATGATAGTTGCCAGTGAAACCTTTCCCGACTAGCGAAAATACAGCTCAAACCCAAATAGATTTAGAACAAAAAGAAGTTTCTAAGAACTTACCTTTGCCAGTTAGCTCAGAAAAAGGTGAAATTTCACCCCCCACTAATTCTCAATCAGAACAAGAAGAAACAAAGGTAAAAAAAACAGGAGCATGGGCAGTATTTGCTTCTACTTTTGTGACAATACTTTTAGCAGAAATTGGTGATAAAACTCAACTGACTACTTTGTTAATGACTGCCGAATCTCAATCTCCTTGGATAGTATTTGCAGGTGCAGGTAGTGCATTGGTAACTACAAGTTTATTGGGAGTATTGTTAGGGCAATGGTTAGCGAGTCACCTCTCTCCAAAAACGATAGAAAGATCGGCAGGAATTATTTTATTACTAATATCTTTGACTTTAATTGTAGAAGTTTTTTATGAAAATTTTGCGTAAGTATTCCCCTATTAGCAATCAGCTCTCAGCTCTTTAATAAATGAAGCAATCATTAGTTTAAGTTCTACTATAGCAATCCTAAATGATTTATGAAAATTTTTATAACAGTTAATATTAACGGAAAACCTTGAAAATTCTGACTCCTGTACGGGCGATTCGCGTAATTAGGAGCATTCCGTAGGAAATCGCCTCTACGACTCCTGACTCTTAACTACCACCAAAATATTACAACTGAAATAGGATTGCTATATATTTTCAACCAAAGAGTTGTATTTGATTAAAAATTTTATTATTCCTTATTAATTAACTATGGATTGGCAACTTTTAGGTTTAAGTTTTATCGCAGTTTTCCTATCTGAATTAGGAGATAAAAGTCAATTAGCAGCCATTGCTCTGGGTGGGTCTTCAAAATTTCCCCAGATGGTATTTTTGGGTACTGCATCTGCTCTATTATTAACAAGTTTTCTCGGAGTTTTATTAGGGCAAGGAATAGCAGAAATTTTACCAACAAATATAGTAAAAATTATTGCTGCAACTGGATTTGCTTTTATGGGTCTTCGCCTTTTATTATCTGGTGAAGAGGAAGTAGAAGAGTCTGAAAATAGTTAAATTTCCTAAGCATTCAGCAGTCAGCTATCAGCTATCAGCTATCAGCTATGAGTTATTAACTCATTATTTGGCAAGGATAAATTAGTCTTCAAGGAGAATTAAAAGTTATTAATTAAATTGGTCATCAGCTCATCCTTAGTAATATAAATTATTACGTTCAAAAGCTGTTTGCGCAGCATTCCGGAGGAAAAGCTGAATCCTAATACCTAAATACTTACTAAGCTTAAATATAGTAATCTTAAATGATTTGTGAAAAAAAACTGTAGGGGTTTGGTCTCCAAATCCCATTTTCCTTTGGGTTGGGAAACTAAACCCCTACGATAAAATGTTATAACCTAATTTAGGATTGTTATATATTATTTACTTCTGATGAATTTTCCTGAGATTTCTCTATTTCTGAAATAGCTTTATCGTAGCGACTCCGAAGTTCTGGAGATAAATCACCTGGTTCTATTTCTGTCTCTTTAACCTTAATTTTTTGTTGATTAGTTTCATGGTGAGCAGAACCGATTTTTGTCTTTGCTTCTCGTACAAATTTGATTTCTTCAGCTAAGTCAAAAGGAGAAACTTTTTGAGCTTCTCCTTCTCTCGTAACTGCTCGACTTGCTGCTGCAATTACAATATTTAAAATATCACCTCCGGCAAGTTCTTCTGATTCATTTGCTAACCATTCTAGATTTACATTTTCTGTAATTGGTACTTCTTTTGGCAGTAGATATTTCCATAGTTTAATGCGACATTCTTTGTCTGGTAATTCAAATTCAATGTGCGCTAAAATTCGGCGCACAAATGCACCATCATAATTTTTGGCGAGGTTCGTGGCAAAAATAACTACTCCATCAAATTTGTCTAATTGAAGTAACATTACAGAACGACTAACATTAACTCCATGATCCGAACTTTGAGTGACATTAGTTAATCTTTTTCCCAGGATAGAGTCAGCTTCATCAAAGAATAAAACTGAGTCAGTTTCTTTAGCTTTGTCAAAAGCTGCCGTAATATTTTTTGGAGTTTCACCTACATATTTAGACTCAATTTCTGCATAGTTAACTTTGATAATTTTTTTTCCTAAAAAATGAGCGATCGCTTCTGCACAAAAGGTTTTACCTGTACCTGGTAATCCAAATAAATTAATCGTGGTACGTTTACCACGGGGATCGATACTTTTTAAGTTCCACTGGTCATATAAAATGTCGTGATATTTAATTCTATTCAGTGCTGTATCAATTCTATTTTTGACGGTTGAGGGAACTATTAGGTCGTCTAAACTTCTTTGAGTATTTTCTGGAATAAACATTTCCATTCTGTTTATTTCAGTTGTTTGATTGGAGGATTTATTAGTGGAAGTTTGTTCGGGAGGTTGGTTGGAATTTGTACTTTTTGTTTCTTGTGTATTTATTACTTTTTTCCATCCTGTAGGCATAAATTAATTCTCCTCAGTTAATCAAAAATATAAGTAGTAGACTGACACGCCTAAAAATGTAGGTTGGGTTGAACGGAGTGAAACCCAACCTACGCCTTTTTGGGTTCCATTGGTGATATAAAATATCGTGATATTTAATTCTATTCAGTGCTGTATCAATTCTATTTTTGACGGTTGAGGGAACTATTAGATTGTCTAAACTTCTTTGAGTATTTTCTGGAATAAACATTTCCATTCTGTTTATTTCAGTTGTTTTGTCAGAGGATTTATTAGTGGAAGTTTGTTCGGGAGATTTGTTGGAATTTGTAATTTTTGTTTCTTCTGTATTTATTACTTTTTTCCATCCTGTAGCCATAAATTAATTCTCCTCAGTTAATCAAAAATAGTAAGCATTTCCTGCGGAATGCTGCGCAAACAGCTATTAGCAGTCAGCTCTCAGCAATAAAAATGAATGAAGCAAGAATTCGTCGATCTTATACAACATTTTTAACCCATAAATTGAAGCAAAAGAAGGAAGAGTTTTAGTTTTCAAACCATACAGTTCAAGTTAATGAGGCTGAAAGCTGAAAACTGGCGGCTGAATGCTTACCAAAAATATAATTAGGTGGGTTTCATTAAGTCTAAAATGTCATTGCGAGGAGGAAGGAAGAAGCAATCTTTATTACTTTACTAAATATGCTCTGCCAAGTTTTCTCTTCCCTGTTTTCTGTTGCCTCAGACCTAGAAATTAATACCTCACTCTTTATGAGAATTGATATATAGGATTAATGAGATAATATTTATTGGTTATCCCAAGGAAAATACCAGGGGCGACTGATTGTATTATTATCACTTCGGAGAAATTCAGACCTAATTGTTTGTGGTAATTCATCCCAGTTCCAGTTAGTAGCTACCGAGAAAGATTTACCATTAGCGTAATCTAGATTTAGGCTAATTTCTATATCATTAATAGATTTTCCTCTTGTAAAAGTTAACCTAGCAGAATCAATTATTTCACGAATTTTATCGGCAATTATAGGATTTGATGCACCTTGAAGCGTTGCTAAAACTTCTTCAGTCGATTCGTCTAATTTTTCTGCTAATGAAATTGCCAATTTTTCTTCAAACCATCTATCAATATTGGTGCGAGTTTCTGTCTCATTCTGTTTGCTTAAAAAATAAAATGCTCCAGAACCTAAACCGATAATTCCAGAAATAGAAAGCAAAGCAATTTTTATATTATCCATTTCTTTTTACCAATAAACAGCCATAGTTTTTCCTTTGAAAAATTCTACTTGACTCAGCAGATATATCCATTTCATCAATTTATCGCTCGTGAGATTTAGTTACATTAGTTTCAATCTGACTTTTCTCATGGCGTAAAAACTCTGCACGAACATCTGGAGATATTTCATCCCAATATACTTCTTTTTATAGGTTAACTTTTACCGGAACTTTTTGATCAGATTCAAAGATTTTGATTGCCGAAAATGTGATTTGCTTTATCCATTAACCTGATGATTGTCTTTCTAGTTTGATTACTTGCTTTAGTAAATATTCACCCAACTTTTTATCCATTTTTTTTTCACCTCCAAATAATCAGAGTTTTTCAGAGGAAAAATTCTACTTGACTAAGCA
>NZ_JAAHGT010000300.1:3627-10047 GCF_010672385.1 Okeania sp. SIO2F4 | reverse complement strand
AAGTCTGCCTTCGGCACGCCGCTCCGCGTCTACATATGCTATCAAATCGTTAGATTGAACTACGCAATACGCTACTCTCTTAGCGTACTCTCTACGCTGCCTGTACGGACGTTGCATGCAACGTCCCTCTCTTAAATGCTTCCGTGCATATCTATTTCTAGCTTTATGATAGTTGTGTGACTGTGGTTTTGTACCTTTGTTGTACTTCTTAGATTTTTGACGATTTGCTCTATTTAACTGCTTTTCAGACTTTCTATAAAACTGTGGGTTCTCTGCGGTATTACCATTACTATCAGCCAAGAAATACTTGATTCCGACGTCTAAACCTACTGCGTTCCCTGTTGGTTTAGTCTCAATCTTTATGTCTACTTGAATAGCAAATTGAACATAATAACCGTCAGCTTGGCTGAAATTATTATTTTGGCTCGACCTACTTTTTTTCTTTTATGCCATATATTATAGCATAACCAGCCATTAAAATGCCAAGGAAGATTAGAATATTTTTACAGGCGACTAAAGTCGCGCGCAGAGCTTTTCATCCATGCACTAAAGCGACATGGTTTTCAAGCTCTCGTCCAACTTTGATAAAATCCGGATAATTACTAGAGCCTGCGTCCGCAGCGACTGGAACGGAGTGGAAGGAAGCAATCTCCGCGCATCCCTGAGATTGCTTCCTATCGTCGCAATGACTACTGTTGACCGGATTCTATATAAAAGTGGGGGTTTGGTCACCAAACCCCTACTTTTTTTTAGGCTTCTGGCTTCATTTGCAGGTACTGATAACTGATAGCTGAAATGACCCCTATCGGTGAAAAAATAGAAGCTTAATAATATTTAATTTTAATAAGTGGATAATATCTGCATAGTGTATTCAGCTATACAGAATTATCAAAAAACTGATTGGGATTTATTCAGCTTGCTAAGGTTAACTTTAGTTAAGACTTTTGCTTGATTTAGGTTGGTCGGTTACCAAGTAAAACCGCTCCTGATAGTTTTACTTGCGATCGCAGACTATTCTCAACAAACCCCAAATTTATCGGGTTTATTGAGAATTTTAAAAAATATTGAGAATATATTTCAATTAAGGGATTAGGCTCTAAACTAAGTCGCAGTAGAAAATTACAACATACTGAGCTTGGGACAACTTGCCATGAGCAAATCTAGCTTAATAACTTTTTTATTAACAATTTATCAAAAGGAGAGAGGCTTTTTAACCCCCATTCCCTCCTCCCCCCTTTCTAAGCTATCCGTTATAAGGAACTTCTGGAAAGCTTATGGGGAGGAGTGGAGCAGGGAGTAGGGGAGAAG
Source organism: Okeania sp. SIO2F4 (assembly GCF_010672385.1). GTDB lineage: Bacteria > Cyanobacteriota > Cyanobacteriia > Cyanobacteriales > Microcoleaceae > Trichodesmium. The sequence continues at coordinate 8,739 of NZ_JAAHGT010000300.1, read as the reverse complement.
GGAGAAAGAGTCAATTTAGCTAGTGGTACTTAGACATTTTATGGTCGAAAAAATGGCTGTAATTCAGTCTAGACAAGGGAATTACGTCGATCCCATAAAAATTGCTAAAACCCTTGACAGTTAAGGATTTATACCTTTTTGAGCTGAAACACTCTGCCTATATATATTTGAGGCTATTTTATGACTCTGTTTTGTTTAAGTCCCACTAAGCAAAACTACTTAAGTTCTCAAAAAATGTACTTTTCAATACATGATTTTTGAGGAAAAAGCCTCTCAAACATAAACACATAACTTGTCTATCTTTGTCAAGTTTAATGTTAAGAAAAATGTTTATAAGGCATAGCTTTCTAAGGGGGGATAGGAAGGTTAGGTTTGCACGGATTCATCGGTTCCATGGGGTATTTCTCAAACAGCCTCTAAGTTTAAGAAAGTTAGCGTTGTACCGCTCGCTGTTAAGGGTCATTTCAGTCAGCCTCTAAGTTTAAGAAAGTTAGCGTTGTACCGCTCGCGGTTAAGTGTGGGAAAAAGCGATTTCAGTTGATTCAGTAATTAATATTGCGAATAAAAGGAAATTGAGACAATGCCTAAAACAATATTCGATTTAGCAAGAATACAAGTATCTGATTACAACCCAGTGCAACTACTCTTTGAACTACAGAATAACTTAGAAGGGTTTAACAGAGATGATTTTGCCGAGTTGATGGGAGTGCAACCCCAAACTGTTCGCCAATGGTGTAGCAAACATGGTAATCCTAATCATCAAGCTAGACAATTAGCTGGTGAAATTAAAGCCAGACTGGAACGCGATCGGATATTGTAGGAAATTGTAGATTGAATCTACTGACAATTAATCTTAATTAGTTCACTATAGAAATTAAAGCAATTAACACTTTATCGACAAAGGAGAAATCATGGTTGACTATAACATGACACAAGAATGGACTCCAGGAAAAATGGTTGAACTCAGCACCGAGCTGGAAAAACCCAGTCCATTTTATTTTGGATATGATATTAAAGAACATTTTCTCAAAGAATTGTCAAAACACGAGATAGACAAAATCTTTTTCTTTTGTGAGCAAAATATGTTTGGGCTTTACGGAGAGGAACTGTTCCACGAATTGAATTCGGAATACAAATGTCTTCTAGAAATGGTTCCCCCTGGTGAGAAATCTAAATATTTCTCAGTTTTAGAACAAGTATGTGAAACATTAGTCACTGAAGGTGTATCTAAAAAATCTCTATTAATTGCCTTTGGTGGAGGAACAGTAGGAAATATTGTCGGTTTGGTTGCTGGATTAATTTATCGTGGAATTCACTTTGTCGAAGTATCTACAACCATGACTGGAATTACTGATAGTACCCTCAGTAACAAACAAGCGGTTAATGGTGTAAGTGGTAAAAATCACTTTGGTCTTTATCATAGTCCTCTGTTTATTTGGGCAGATACAAAATACCTCAAAACAGAGCCTCCTTTCTCCAAACGATGTGGCATTATTGAAGGGATTAAAAATGGTTTTATTGCTGAACCTACCTTTTTGGATTATTTGGAAAAAACTCTTAATCCCCAGCTTGATTTTTCCCAGCAGGTGTTAACTGACCTAGCTTATAAAATTATTCTTTCCAAACTAGAAATTCTCAAAAAAGACCCCACGGAAAAACATTATGGAATTATTCTAGAGTATGGTCATACGTTTGGTCATGGTTTGGAATGGCTGCTCAAAGGAAAACTATCTCATGGAGAAGCAGTTTCTTATGGTATGAAAATAGTAGCAGAACTAGGGCAAGAACTGGGCTTTATGTCACAAAAAGATGTAGATTTGCACCACCACTTTATTGATGACAAACTCGGATTTAATAATCCTTGGCCTGAGCATGTAACTACTGATTTATTAATGAAGGCGATGATTGCAGATAATAAGAAAACAGGGGACGAGCTTCGGTTTGTTATGTTAGAAAAAATCGGTCAATGTTATAATCCAGAAGGAGATTATTTGATGACGGTTGACAATAAAACGGTAGAAAAAGTTCTGGATAATTATATTAAAAAAGCAACTAGAAAAGTTGCACTTGCTGTTGCATAATTGCAGTAATTTAACTCTACTTCTCCTCAGTCAAACCTAGGATTATTTGTAAGTACAATGATGGGAAATAAGATTGATAAATTTAATCATAGGGAAAGGAAGAAAAATCGAGATTTTATGGGGATTTAATCATCGAAATTACACCTTTTCCCGTGTTTTCCCTACAACCTATTCCCTGTCTGACAAAGGTTACCAGTGGGGTAAAGGATAAATCCTTAAAGGAGGAGTAGAGTAGATTAATATTCTAGCATAAAATTTCATGGTTTGTCAAGATTGAATTGTTGGGTAGTGGGAGGGAGCATCTTGCTCCCATGAGAATAGAGCAGGGTAGGCAATTCCAAACAGGTTGACCATGAATATAGAGCGATCGCTATTTGCTGACCCTACTAACTAATGTTGGGTTTATCCTTATCCGTAGGATAAGCTGCGCTAACGGATAAGCTCTGCTAACTTGTCTCAACGCAATCTACAGTTCTGCGCTCCAACTGACTGTCCGTAAGCAAGATGCTCACATTAACAATACTTGTCAAATATTCATTCACCAGGAAAGTCGAGTAATGGAAAACAGTAAATTTCTCAGTCACAGTACAAAAATTTACTTAGATAGAAACCTGCAAATCATCATTGGTATAACATTGATGGCAGTCTTGGGTTCAAGTAGTATCGGACCAGTATTACCAACAATGGCATCAGAATTGCAAATTCCTGCGGAAAAAGTGGGATTAGTAATTACAGCATTTGTTGTACCTATCGCCATCGGAACTCCCATATCTGGAGTTTTAGCAGATCGCTTTGGTAGAAAACAAATTTTGATTCCTTCTTTATTACTATTTGCTATTGCTGGTGTTGCTTGTAGTTTTGCTCCAAATTTTCGGACATTACTAGAATTGCGATTTCTCGAAGGTGTGGGAGCTGCTAGTTTAGAATCTCTTGCACTGACGTTAATTAGCGATTTGTATACAGGTAAGAGTCTGACATCTGCAATGGCATTCAACGCTAGTATGATTGGCATGAGTTTGGCAGTGTATCCTTTAATTAGTGGGGGGTTAGCAACATGGGGATGGCGCTATCCTTTTTTATTACCATTGCTAGCAGTTCCCATTGTACTTGCTGTGATTTTTTTCCTAGAATTACCCTCGTTTAAAAAGCCACCAAAATTCCGTTTGAAAGTATATTTGAGAAATATTTGGCATAGTGTTAATAATAGTCAGGTATTAGGATTGTTATTTGCAGTAGTTGCTTTATTTATATTGCTCTTCGGTCCTTATTTTACTTATATTCCGATGTTAGCTGGAGATGTTTTTGCAGCTTCTAATGTGGAAATTGGAATTATTTTAGCAACTATGGCTATATCTTTAGCTTTTGTTTCTTCTCAGGTAGCATTATTTCCCCAATCTCTATCAGAATTCACCCTAATTAAAATTTCATTTGTACTTTATACTTTGGCAGTAATAGTTACTCCATTCCTACAAAATATGTGGTTATTATTAATTCCTAGTATTTTGTTTGGAGCTGCTCATGGAATGTGTTTTCCTGCTACTCAAGCATTGTTAGGAAAATTCGCACCTCAAGATTATCGCGCTGGTTTTATGGGTGTTAATGCTACGGTTTTATCTATCGGACAAGCATTAGGTCCGTTGTTAGCTGGAGTTGCTTTTGGAGTTTGGGGAATGGCTGGAGTTTTTTACGCTGCTGCTGGTTTTTCTGTTTTGAGTTTGGGGTTAATTAGTAAACTTTTTGTGACTGTTGATTAGCCTAATATTTAATATCATGTGTTGAATACTTATAAATAAATTACGGAGGAGTCAGGAGTCAGGAGGAAAGAAAGAAGCAATAAGCAATAAAAAAGAGGAGGAAAAGGAGAAAGTTTTTTTAATCACTAATTATCCGGACATGATATAAAAAGGAAGAAGGAAGGCTTTAATTATCGCCGAGAGAAGGAAAAATTGGATGGAGATACTTTTATAAGCTGCTCCGCGCACAAACTTATACCATTTCTCAAAAACTTTTCTACCCGCATCTTGAGTAGGGGAGTGGGGTAGAAGTAAAAATAATAATAATTCATATTAAATCGTCTCAAATTAGCAAAAAAATTATTAGGTATAGTTTAATTACTTAATAACTGAAGTGTTACCTAAGTATAGCATTACTTTTGGGAATTGATATTAAACCAATTTTAGACACCGTATATACGGTGGAATTTCAAACCATTTATGGGAAAAAATAATCTGAGTTTTTTTGTAATATATCTACCAAGAAAATGAGTACAATTATACAGAGAAAAATCGGTGTTACTACCTGGATATTTGGTCAGAATAAATTAGAAAAAACTGCCAATATTATTTCAGAGATGGGTTTTGATGGAGTCGAATTATATGTAGATATTAATCAAACTCTACCTCAAAAGGTGAAAGATATTTTAACAGATAATGGATTAGAAATATTCTCCATGACTCCTAGTAACGTAGATTTGGGAAGTAGCGATCGCCAAACCAGAATGGCAGCTCTAGATTACTATAAAAAGTTAATTGATTATGGAGCAGAATACAGTTATCAGTTACTAGGTGTAGACTTTGGTTTTTAAAACCCAAATCAAAAGATTAACTGTCAACTAAAATTTGAGTATTTTTTCATAGATTTACTAAGGAAAGGAGTATAAACAGACAAAGAAAAATCGGTGTTACTACCTGGATATTTGGTCAGAATAAATTAGAAAAAACTGCCAAAATAATTTCAGAGATGGGTTTTGATGGAGTCGAATTATATGTAGATATTAATCAAACTCTACCTCAAAAGGTGAAAGATATTTTAACAGATAATGGATTAGAAATATTCTCCATGACTCCTAGTAACGTAGATTTGGGAAGTAGCGATCGCCAAACCAGAATGGCAGCTCTAGATTACTATAAAAAGTTAATTGATTATGGAGCAGAATACAGTTATCAGTTACTAGGTGTAGACTTTGGTTTTTAAAACCCAAATCAAAAGATTAACTGTCAACTAAAATTTGAGTATTTTTTCATAGATTTAC
>NZ_JAAHGT010000300.1:0-3527 GCF_010672385.1 Okeania sp. SIO2F4 | reverse complement strand
TATAAAAAGTTAATTGATTATGGAGCAGAATACAGTTATCAGTTACTAGGTGTAGACTTTGGTTTTTAAAACCCAAATCAAAAGATTAACTGTCAACTAAAATTTGAGTATTTTTTCATAGATTTACAAAAAAAATGAGTATAAACAGACAAAGAAAAATCGGAGTTACTACCTGGATATTTGGTCAGAATAAATTAGAAAAAACTGCCAAAATAATTTCAGAGATGGGTTTTGATGGAGTCGAATTATATGTAGATATTAATCAAACTCTACCTCAAAAGGTGAAAAATATTTTGACAGATAATGGCTTAGAAATATTCTCCATGACTCCTAGTAACGTAGATTTGGGAAGTAGCGATCGCCAAACCAGAATGGCAGCTCTAGATTACTATAAAAAGTTAATTGATTATGGAGCAGAATTAGGTAATCCTATCATTACTTGCCATGAACATATTCAGAGTCAGATGGGAACTACTTATGCAGGTTCAAGAGATAATTTAATTGCTTCTTGTCAAGAATTAGCAATTTATGCAGAAAAAGCCAAAATAAAATTAGGCTTTGAACCCCTGAATCGTTATTTATGTCGTTTCATTCTGAATAGCAATGATGTTTTATCTTTACTGGCAGAAATTAACTCGCCAAATATGACTGTTATTCTAGATACCTATCATGGCAATTTAGAAGAAGCAAATTTAGTTGAAGCCATTCAAAGATGTGGGGATAAACTGAGCGTCTATCAAATCGCTGATTCTAATAGAAAAGGCATTGGTTTTGGTCATACTAATTTTGCCGAACATTTCGACGCACTTGATGAGATTAAATTCTCCGGTCCGATAATTCTGGAATGTGCTCAACCTCGACAAACGCCAGGTTCCAAAGAAGAGATTGATTTGGATGAACTTAAACTTCATTTGTCAGTAAGTAAAAAATGGATTGTCAATCAAACAAAAGTATTAGTTGCTAATAATTGATTTATAGTTTGTAGTTGGGATTTAGCCCTAAATTAATGTTAGGATATTCTCTCTATATCCCTTTTTCTACAGTAATGCTGCCCAAATTGAATGTGCTCAACCTAGACAAACGCCAGGTTCCAAAGAAGAGATTGATTTGGATGAACTTAAACTTCATTTTTCAGTAAGTAAAAAATGGATTGTCAATCAAACAAAAGTATTAGTTGCTAATAATTGATTTATAGTTTGTAGTTGGGATTTAGCCCTAAATTAATGTTAGGATATTCTCTCTATATCCCTTTGTCTACAGTAATGCTGCCCAAATAGTTTAAACTTATTGTGCTAACTAAAAAAACGTACTGCTATATTAGATATCTCCAAAAAAGATATAAACTTTTTGCAAAAGTAGGGAACAGGGAAGATATTTTTAGGAAAAAAGTGCGGAAAATGATTTTGTGAGTAACTTTTACTTCTCTTGCTTATACTCAATAAAGAGCAAGTTTATTTTCTGGAGATGTCTATTAAATATTTGAGGGGCTAGAGCAAAACTACAAACAAAAGATTATTACAACTAATTAATTACCTGAGTAAGTCATTCCAGTAGGGTGCGTTAGACAGCAAAAATCACTCGTGGTGACAGCTATTTAAAAATCTGCCGCAGGGCACCATTTTAGTTATTGTTGTTGGGTTTCCTACCTCAACCAAACCTACGCTTATTTTTAGCTATGTCAGTTTAGTAGTGGCGCGTCAAGCTTGAAATAGTGTTTTAGGAAAATCCTCCAAACCTTAGTCATAGCAAGAACTATACTCAAAAATTTAATACATCATTTTCAGCTTGACACGCTAGTAGGGTGCGTTAGACGGAAAAAATATTTGACTGTGAAAGGTATTGAACAATCTGTCGCAGGGCACCATTTTAGTTATTGTTGTTGGGTTTCTTACCTCAAGCAAACCTACAGTTATTGCTTCCTTTAAATACTAGGAATTAAAATTAGGAGAAAACAAAATGAATCCCATCTATCAAGACCTAAAAGAAAAACATATTTTAATCACTGGTGGTAGTAATGGAATTGGCGAAGCTCTAACTAAAACATTTGCCGAACAAGCAGCAGAAGTAACAATTTTAGATAAAGATTATGAAAGAGGTTTAAAAGTAGCTGAAGAATGCCAACAATATAATTGTAAAGTCAACGTCTATGGAATAGATTTAACTGATACTGACGCTTTAACTGAAACTTTAGCCAAAGTAAAAAAAGACAAACCAGTAGTAAATGTTTTAATTAACAATGCTGGTTACGACCCCCGATGTAACTTGTTAGAAATGTCAGCACAACAATGGAATGATTTATTTCAATTAAATGTTGTACATTATTTCATCACCTGTCGGGAATTATTACCAGAAATGATAAATGCTGGTGGCGGTAGTATTATTATGACAAGTTCTCACCTAGTTTGGATTGCCAAACCAGATATGGTTGCTTACAATGCGACAAAAGCAGCAATAGTAGGTATGGTCAGAACTTTAGCAGGAGCAGTTGGCAAACATCATATTCGGGTAAATTCCGTAGCACCAGGTTGGATAATGACAGAAAGGCAACTCCAACAGTGGGTGACACCAGAAGCAAAACATAAAACTGTACATGAATTACAATCAATTCCTATAGAATTAACACCCCAAGAATTAGTCGGAACATATTTATTTCTCGCTTCCGATACATCCAGAGCAATAACTCGTCAAACAATAGTTGTAGATGCGGGATATGCACAGACTTAATACCCAAGTCATTTCAGTTATCAGTACCTCTGACTGTTTGCGCAGCATGACCTAGGAAAGCATCGGGATTAAAATGCTGAATCGAATATTTTTTTCATCCCCTTAAAAGGGAAGACTTGAGACCTTACTCTTTGGTCAAAATTCAAAAGTCAAAAGTAAGATTGTATAAGCTGAAATTATTGAGTTTATCTAGGTTTGGTTGAGGAACGAAATTAAACTTGTCTCTAAAACGCTTATAACTTCAACTGGTTTTGTTGCATAAAAGTAATGATAGAACATCCTTTCCGCTTTGCTACGCAAATGTTTGCGCAGCATTCCCTCAGGAAAACGTAAATGTTCTTTTTCTATAGATTGATGTTTTATTCATCTATTGGACAATAGTAAGGGCTGGCTGATTAAATCTGAAAGTATTGACATATAAAGGTTGTAGGATTTTTTTGTTGCAAAAAGTACCAGCTTTTCAGTGGATAGAACTGCAAAAAGCCAGTATTTTAAGATGATTATGACAGATCCTCAAAAATTTTTACAAGGGAAAGATACGGTTAGGCTTCTATTTAGTACAACAAAGTAACTTAAATTGGCGTTGCTGAAATGTAATGGTAAGTAGCTGAAGGTAAAATTGAAAAACTTATGTTTTACGTTGATACTTAATCTAAAAATCATTACCATTCAGCAACGACCTTAAATTCGTAGTTGCTTTTAAGCCATAAATATACATCTAGCGCTAAAGCGCAACTACAAACAAAGAATATCTCTAAAAAATTAACTATGGGTATTAACAAAACTTTATTAATTATGGCAGT
>NZ_JAAHGT010000030.1 GCF_010672385.1 Okeania sp. SIO2F4 | reverse complement strand
TACTTAAGTAGGTAGGTCAAATTAAATAGAAAATGATTGTTGAGAGGGAAAACCGGAACGTAATAACTGTGGATAGTAATTAAACAATTTCTCTGAGCTCATCTGGCATCTGCCTATTGGTTTTATATTTTTTTACACCCACCTACTTGATTACTGGTCAAAAATATTTGTTTGTAGCTTTTTTAGAGTGTGGATATTAGAAAAATCATACCAAATTTTCAAAAGATAGTGAGACTAAAATCCTGTACAAAACTATTTAAGATATTTACATTTATCAGCTCCACCTACCAGTAAAGTCAATACATAGCAAAGTGCGCTGATGTATTTACAATTTTGGTTGACTCAGGATTACTTTAGAGGGTTTGGACTGCAAATATACCAGAGCTCACTGCTATAAGTGCCTAGGTAAAATCAATTACCTTTAAAAAATCTGCTTTTAACTTTGAGAGTATGTATAATTAATTTTGCGTGACTACTTAGCAACATTTTATGAAATTGTTATTACTTAAGCTTAATATGAGTTAATATTGCTCCCACATAACTAACCATTTAAGGTTATTTTTATAGGAAAATTTGCTGCCCGGTGGTGGAAATTTTTAATTATTTTTTTAAGTCAATATCTAAAATTTATGATGACTGTCTAATACTAATTTTATCAAATAATCTGAGCAATAACTAATAGGATTGGGAATAAGATAAACTGAATTTAGGTAAGCATTCAGCCGTCAGCTATCAGCTATCAGCTATCAGCTATGAGTTATTAACTCGTTACCTGGGAAGAAGGAATTAGTAGTCAAGGAGTGAAATATGTTTCGCAGTATTCCGCAGGAAATGAAATATTTCTCTCAGCTAATCTTAGTCTTTGCTTGATTATTTTAACAGCTGTTAACGCAGTTCCTCCGCAGGAGGCTAGCTGAATGCTAATAGCTGAATGCTTACGAATTTAGTATGGTCGTAGCATTAAGAGTTACCTACTACTTAAAACCTCCTACCTAGCATCTGTAAGGGTTTAGTAACTAAACCCCTACCTTAACAATCTTTTTTCCAAATTGTTTAAGCCACCCTAATCTTTTTCTTTCTGAGAATCAATCAATTTTTTATCTTGATTATTTACATCTATTTCTGCTTCTGCTTCATTTTTTTCTTTCGCCTCCATTTTTTCTTGCCAATTATTCAGTTGGTTAAAAAGTTTTTGATTAATCTTAAATACCGGTTTTTCAGACATTGTTTTTTCCTCATGTTGAACAAAAATTAAAATTAGATAGAAGCTATTTTAACTCACCTCTATCTAAATTTATTATAGCTATGAAATAGTTTTCCACAGAGGTAGTATTATTCCTACCAAAGCACCTATAAGTAAAGCTATAGTACTTAAAGAACTAATACCAAACCCTAGAGTTCGTTTCTCCGCTGCCTGATAATAACCCCAAGCAAATAAGATGCGCCCCAATACCCAAATCGAACCTATACCAGCACCCCATACTCGACTAACAAATAGAGAAAAAAGCCATAAAGAAGGTAAAAATACAATTAGTTGTTCTAAAGTATTTTGTTGTACTCTTACTACCCGCTCAAAATTTTTGTCTCCAGTCATTTGAGGCGGCATAATTTTGTATTTAGCTCTAGCTCTACCAACATTGATAGTTATAACAAAATACATTAATAAACTGGCAACTGTGACTAAACTCGGCCATAGAATTGCTTGTGTTTCTAGCATAGCGATCGCTTTTGAAAGATAATCTATATTAGGCAAATATAGTCATATCATAGTTCTGATATTTAGTTTTGACAAGTAAATTATAGCTGCGGTTTTATTTGTCAGGAAAAATTCCCTATTAATACTCAAAATTTGAGCGGTAAAATAGGAATCCCTACTATTATTTTTTAGGGACTATAGTTTTTTTGATACTTTTTGAATATTTGAGTAATGAGCAACGATGATTTTAATATAGCAATCCTAAATAGGTCGCAGGTAATCAAAAAGTAAATAAAAAAAACTGAAACTCCCACCTGTTCCCTGTTGCCTGTTGCCTGTTCCCAGTTAAGTGTTCCCTAAAAAGCAGTAAGATTTTTGACACGAATAAAATAGGATTGCTATAGTGGCAAAAAAACAAAATTAGTATTTGGCAAAAATCAGTGATTTTATTTGCGAGATAAACATTTGATTATCTACGATTGGCTTACCCATAAAACCATCTGCTCCACTAAGCCTAATATAATGTTCACTATCCTGTATAGTGCCAATTGCGGTGACTAACATAATAGACACTTTGGCGGTTTGGGGATTTGCTTTTAACAATTTAGTAATTTCAATTCCATTGATTGGTTTGCCATTATAATAACTATTTTCCAGACAAATATTCATTAGAATAATGTCTGCTTTATTAGCTTTAACAATTTCTATGATTGTTTCTACATCTTCCCTCAGTTGAGCAGCAAAACCACCCAATTTTGTCAAAACTTTTTCAAATACTTTCCAATTAAATGAATTATCTTCTACCACCAAAACATTTGTCATCTTATCCTCTGTTGCTCTGATTTCTGTGATTATTATTTTGCTACATTAATCAAGATTTTTCTACATTAACGTAAGGATTCAGGTATCTCAAACCCAGTTATAGAGAGACTTCTGAAAACGAATGACTCAGCAATTTAAAAGCCTCATTCTCAATAATCAGGAAAATAAAGGCTTGTAGCAATCTTTAATTGAGAATAGGATTTTGAAGGAAATTGCTGGAAATACTGATCCATCAAGATTTATAGGCTTTTCCATAGGACCTGAATACTTACACATTAACAATAAAATGTCTACATATACAGTGCCAATTTGATTAAAAAATGTTACAAAACTGTGTATATATAGATTTGTCGCAAATATTTATCTAAACAGTATAAATTTTAAAATTTCCCGATTAGAAAGTACCTATAATATTACAAAATATCAACTACTATTGAATTGACCTTTCAAAAGATAGAAAATTGCAGGTATCCTAATCAAACAATTGAAATAAAATTTGTTTACTATAAACGGAGTTAGAATTAGTTTTTCTTATTCTCTTTTCTACTTATTTTATAATTATTAAAAAAAACTATATATAATATTTATTTCTGTTATTAACCAGGAGAGCAAAGCTGAATAACTTTTATCAAAAATAATCCAGTTGTTAAATTTGAATATCAAACTTCATACATTAGTTTATGAAGTAATTGCTAAAGTTAATGTTACTCACAAATTATAATTTTTGTTCAATTTTACGACAAATTGCTTATAGCCTTGTTCACTCTATTAATGTATAAAATTTTTGGATTTTAGGGAATAGGAAGAGAAAAAAATACCATACCTCATTAATATTAGAACCCCTATATATTTATAGTGAAAAATAGGTTATTAGTGATTATTTGATTACAAATTATCCGTATTAACACTCAACTATAGACATTTGTGTTGAAAGTATCTCAGTATATTTATCATAAAAAAAATCTGCCCTACTCTCAAATTCTTTACCAAATCTTCATATAAAGCTAAGTGATTCTAGACTATAATCGACCTATAAGGGTGTAACCTATATTTGACAAATTTCTTCCGTCTTGGATATCTATTCCGCCGTGAATATTTGGTTGTAAATACAAATATAAATAATATTTTAGAGTAGTTAAATTTACTACAATTATCTCAAAGATTTGGCTTGAACTACTCTTATTAATATCTTTTAAATCACAATTGAACATAGATTATAAGATTTATTCCAGTAAATATAATAATTTATTTTCACAAAAATTAAGTTTTTTGAAAGCATCTTGAAATTAGTTGATAATTAATTTCAGGGAGTATTATACAAATGTCAAACTATTTATCAACTAAAAATAATCGTAAATCCACCAAAGAAGAACAGCAACTTTATCAGCATTTACAACATTTAGCCCGCCACCAAGAGCCTGAAGATTCGATTGATAATTTTAAGACTCTATTTATTGATGCTTCTGGATACTTTATCCCCGAAATTTGGCAGGCAATGGAAACAATTATTGATGCCGATCCTGAAGAAGAAGATTTTCATAATATCCTCAACAGAAGTTGCTACATATTAATTAACCGTTGGTTACAAACCCCACAACTGCAAAAATCAATTCCAGACTTAGTCAATCTTTTCCAGCTGAAACCAAATCGCCTGGCTACTTGTTGGACTTCTAAACGTATACGGACTTTGACTAGCAGTTTTACTGAAACTGAAAAATATCTGGCCTTAAAACGTTTGGCTCAGATGTTTATCAAAGAAGTTGAAGAAAATTCAAAAATTGAAGATAAGACGCTGGGAAAATTAATTAATCGATATCCATATCTATATGAAAACAGCTTTATCAATAAGGATACCACTGATGAAGAGCGAGAAGAAATTATAAAAATCAGACAAAAGCAGCAACAAAAATATGAAGTAGATTTATCTAAATATATTACTTATCAAAGGTTGCCCAGAAAAAGCAATTCTGTCGAAAATCCTACTCTAATGAAAAACGAAGAATTAAATGATGCTATCCAATATTTCACTGGAAAAGTTGATGGTCGTCAAACATTGCGAAACGAAGCTGAAATGTTTCGTTGCTATTGTGACTTAACTTATTCTTATCGCAGTTTTAAAGATGGTTTATATGAATACTTAACTGATACAATTGACTATAGTTACGGCAAACGAAAATTTAATCATAAACTATATCATAAATTGCAAAATACCTTGTCTCAAAATAATAGTAATAAACCTAATGATTTTCTAATTTTAACTACTTGTAAAAAGTTATTAAATTTTATAGTTATCGATAGTCTAGAAAAACCTAAACATTTTGTTTTTTATGACTTAATTAATAATCTGGGGACGATAAAAGTTATTGGTATGTTATTAAAAATTGTACTCTTTTGTCGCCAAGCTAAACCTCATTTAGAACAAAGGTTTTCCATTCTGTTTAACCATTATCAAGGATCGACTTCTGGTAAGGTTTGGTGGCTAGTTAAATCTATGGAGACTCTCAATGTTGCTTTAAGCACTAATTTCGGAAAAATTAACCTCTGTTGCTTTTAATAAATACCGATTCACTTAAATATAGTGAAAGTAATGGAGAAAGAAGAAATAAGAAGTAAGAAAGTTTAATATCATGTCGGGTAGCATCGTTTTTGACTGTTTACTTTTAACCCTTAACCTTACTTATATTAACACCATGAACGACGAAATGATATTTTTCATTCAAGAAAATAGCCAAGGAATTATAGCGCTTTTCATTAACATAGAATACAGAAATTTTGGCTTAAAGGCACTAGAAGCGATGGGATACCGCGGGGTGCGACAGACCCAAGCGGTCATATCTTACGGGGTGCGTTAGACGCAAGCGATGGGATAGCGCGGGGTGCGACAGCTCGCTTGCGGAACGCGCACCAAGATAGGGAATGCTGACCAATATAGGGAATGCGCACTCCTGTGAGGCAGAAGCAATGCAAGTCAACATTTTGGAAAATCGCTATAAACAATATTTCAAATTGTCAAAAAAGGAAAAAATTTGATTTTTCCTAATAGACATCTCCGAAAATAGTCGAACACTTACTATAACTATCTTTTGGGGAGCGATCGCTACCTCTCTAAGATAGTTAATTTTGATCGTAAAATCAGTGTTATAGATATTTACTATTTACATTGCAGCTCAAAATAGGCATATCATTTCAATAATTGCTATCTCCAGTTAGGTTAGTTTAATACTACAAAATCAATGTACCTATTCGTAATCTAACAAGACCACAAATAGTCATAATTATTTGTGTATATAGCACTTCCCATACTTGTGAGGTACAAAGTTTTTTAACTTTAGGAGTCAGGAGACAGGAGTCAGGAGACAGGAGTTAAATATAAGATGTATTAGGTGTACCTTATGACTATGGGAAATGCTATATTTCTCAGGATTTAGTCTAAATCTTTCTTGGGCTACCCGCGCAGATTTTTATTAATCTAATTATATGTTCTACAAAAATTCTTTGAGCAGCAAGGTCTTTATTTTGACACTTTTCTTGACTGGTTAATTCTTGATTTTTGGGCTTTTTTTTAGGTGTTTTTATTGCTGATTCTCCCACATAAGCTTTATCCCCATTAAATTTTTGTTTTTCAGATAATTTTTGTTGTGTCTCACGAAAAAAATTTATGTCACTCTTTTTTCCTGGTTTTCCAGCTTCGACATCAACAATATCTTTACCTAAAGGTAACACAATTACCTGACTTTTTCTCGTAAGTATGGGAAAGTTATTACCAAAACTTTAGCAAATTTCAACCCCAAACAAATCCCAAACTCTCTTGATAAATAGAATGCTGCTCATAAAGACGGCTATAAACCTAATGCTCGAAAACTTAGAGAAGTTTTTACCAATCACACAAAACCTCTTTATCCAAGGATAAAAAACTTGTCCTCTAAGGTTTATCAATACGCTTTCATCAACTTAGGTGAAGCATTTAAAAGATTCTTTCAAGGGTTCGGTAAATATCCAAGGTTTAATAAGAAAGGTAAATCTGATTCCTTCACAATTAACAACTGTGGAAAATCAATAGAACTTAATGATTGGTGTCATAAATTACCTTTTATTGGTGTTGTGAAAACCTATGAACCTATTGAAGCAATAACTAATTTAATCACCTTGGTATCTTAGCTGTAGCCTTGAATTTAATTCAGACCCCACACCCAACAAAACTGAAGTTGTAGATGTAGATTTAGGCATTAAGACATTAGCAACTTTAAACACGGGAGAAGTTTTTGTTAGCCCTAAGTCCTATAAGCTCTTTGAGGCTAAACTCTCTAGATGTCAATATCTAAATCGTCACAAAGAAATAGGTTCTGCTAACTGGCAAAAAGCACAACTTAAAATTGCCAAACTGCACACGAAGGTAGCTAACATTCGTAAAGACACGCTCATACGTAAGCCTTGAACCACGGCACTGTTGTCATAAAAGATTTGAATGTTCGCGGTATGTTAACTAACCACAAATTAGCTAGCAGGAGTTAGCAGATAGTAATTTTATGAATTTCCGAGACAGCTAGAATATAAAACACGATGGCATGACTCTGAATTAGTAATCGTTGATAGATTCTTTCCATCATCAAAAACTTGTTCAAACTGCGGTCACGTCCAAGATATGCCCTTAAATATCAGGAATTACGATTGCCCCGAGTGTGGGTTGTCAATGGATAGAGATTTGAATGCAAGTATAAATTTAAAAAATGCGGTCAGCTCGATCGTTAATACCTGTGGACGGAGTGCTGCCGACAGTTCCGGTGGAAGGCGGTCAGACCCCGCGTCGGCGTAAGACGCAAGGGAATGCTGACCAAGAGACAGGAAGTAAACAGTAAAATATCCCTATATGACCTTTTATATCGGTTTTATGAAGCAGTATAAGGCTAAGTTGAACAGTAGCTCTGAGGGACAATAAAAAGGCCAAACTGGAAAGTTCACTAACTTAGTCCACTCTAGAACTGTGGCCTTTGCTCTGAAGCGATTATTTCCTCTGTTACAATCTAATTGTGTGAATTGATTTTCTGTTTTAACGTAGTAAAGTAATTAGCTAATCAAGTCAATTTAAAATTAAATATGACTATCTATTGAAGGTAGGGATATTGGCAAAAAAATTTAATCGAATAAAACATTCAATGGCTCGAATAGCTAAAAACTAAATTCTGAATATATTCTATTTATCAATACAAACTGGATTATGGCTATACCAATTGTTAAACGTTATTTAATTGCTTTAGAGCAATACAAGTGGGTGGGAGTAGCAACTTTCGCAGTAGCAGTAGGTGTTTCAGGAATAGTTGCTTTGCAGCCAGTTCCTGAACCAAAACATACAATTCTAGGTACATTGAGGAGTATTAGTCCTCCTATATTATTTTCTAATACTGGTAGTACAATCCAAGAAAGAGCTGCGGCAGTTACCCCAGATATGTTGCTAAATGATGAAGTTAGACAGGCAGCAGCAGAAAAGGTTTTGGTAGACCCAAGAAAGCTGAAGGGAGCACAATTAGTTGTAAAATCAGGTATATACTATGTATCTTATGAAGATACAGATGCAGAAAAAGCTGTAGAAGCAGTAGATGTACTGATGGCAGAAATCGTCAAGCAAAGCAGAAAAATTAATGCTACTTATCAAACAACTATTATTGATGAAGTAAAAAAACGTTTGCCTGGAGCAATTGAAGAATTGAGAAACGCTCAACAGGAACTAAAGAAATTTGAAAGAGACGAAGAAGCTTTGTTGATCACATCAAGAGCTGCTGCTTTACCAGCAGCGATCGCAGGTGTCCGACAACAACAAACTCAGATTAAGTTAGAGTTAGAAGGGGTAGAAGCTCAAATTAATAGTTTAGAGGAACAGTTAGGGTTAACTGCAGATCAAGCTTATGTAGCGCGCGCACTCGCTGCCGATCCAATTATAGCAAATCTCCGAGTGCAGTTGTATCAAGTAGAAAATGAGTTAGATAAGTTATTATTAGATTTTACAGAACAATATCCACCTGTAGTTGAGTTGCGTAGGCAAAAACAAGTTGCAGAAAAACAACTACAACAACGTGCGGCAGAAGTTTTAGGAGGTAATGGTATTGCAGCACCATTGAGACAGGTAGATCAAATTCGAGTTGATGCTTCTTTAGATCCTACAAGACAACAGTTGTCAGAAACCCTAATTTCTCTGAAAGCTCAAAAGGAGCAGTTAGAACGACAGCTACAAACAACTATTGAAACTGAGAAGGAATTGGAAATTGAGTATAAAACTATCCCTGATAAGCAATTAGAATTAGCTAATTTACAAGAAGAAGTTGCTTTGAAGAAGTCTCGTCTTGATAATATGCAAACTACTTTAGAAGATGCTGAGGCAGCAGAGGCAGAGATAACTAGCAGTTTAGCCATTGCTCAAAAAGCTGTTGTTGCTAAGAAAGGTGAGGTAGGAGAAAAAAGTATGCCTTTAATGATGGCAGTAGGAGGACTAGCAGGGATAGTTGTTGGTGGAGGTTTAATTTTTGTCTTGGGAATGCTTTCTGGCAAGTTCTATTCTTGGGAAGAAATCAAAACAGCTTTAAAGGAAAAAGATGTGCCGTTATTGGGTTTGTTGCCTGATGTGATGCTTTTTGACCTAGATATAGATATGGATCTAGAGAAAATGCCTTTGTTATTGGAGCGTAATTCACCTTATCTACAATTCTATGAAAAGTTGCGGACAAATTTGCACCGTCAGGGAAGTCAAACTCCAAAAGTTTTGGTCTTAAGTAGTGGAGCTAAAGGAGAAGGGAAAACATTTTGTGCTTATAATTTGGCGATCGCTGCTGCACGAGCAGGCAAACGAACACTGGTCATCGAAGCAGACTTAAGGTCTCCATCAAACGCTGAGTCTCTCAAAATTCTTCCTCATCCACATAGCTATGCTGAACCACTTCGTTATTATGGGGATATTAATGATTGTATTCGACAAGTACCAGAGATAGAAAATCTTTATGTGGTACCTAGTCCTGGTGTTGTCAAACAACCAGGAAGAATCATTGAATCAAGTGAAATGCAAAGGCTGCTTTCGGACTCGCGACATCGTTTTGACTTTGTTATCCTAGATGCTCCTTGTATGACTCAGAACAATGATGCTTTTATTCTAGAGCCATATACTGATGGGATGATTATTGTGACTCGACCACAGTATACTCTATCAGGTATGTTGACAGAAGTTATAGAACAGCTAACAAATGATGAAGAGGATGAATCTACTAAGTCTGGTCCTAAGTTTTTAGGAGTTGTGGTCAACGGGGCCGATCTTCCTGTAGAGTTTGCATTGGAAACATTGGATTATTTGGATCTCTCTGAACCACAGATTGCTGATTCACCTAAAACTAGCATTGGAGCTACAGCATCTACAGCAGGAGTGGTAACCCAGGTTAATAGTTAATAATAGCTTTTATAACTGTAGAGACTTTGATTTCAAGGTCTCTACTACACCTTAAATTTAGGATAATTTAATTTGAATCGTATTGTCGATCGCTATTGCCTCTTTCTTCTTTTCAAATCAATTATTTAATGATTATTTTTTTCCTGCTTAATTTATTGTTGAATCCCTTCTACTCCCCAAACAGGAGCTTTTTGTGCTGCTCTTAAAATAAATGCACCCATTTTTTCTACTACTTCTTGAGACATCCAATTTTCAGTAACTTGACGACAGAAATATGTATAATCACTGCCATCATATATCATCGGGTTTCTGAAAAAAGCAACTAAATTATCAAGATTGTCTCGTGGTGGTGTTGCTCCCTCTAGGTTTTTTAAGGATAGAGATATTGGAGGGTTGACTAAATTTGCTCCTCCTACATGACAGTTGAGACAATTTTTGGCAAACATTTGTTTTCCATCAGATAAATCTTCAGCAGAAAACTTCTTTGTTTCACCTTGCTCGTTCAGTTTTATTTCTACTGGTTGTTTAGCATCTAAATATCTTTCTACATAAGAATCTACAGCAGCTTGAGCTGATTGAGTATTAAAAATTATTACCTGAACAATAATCAATATTGTTAGTATAAAACGAATTAGTAATGATTTATTCAACATACTACTTTTATTATTTTGGTAACTACAAATATCAAATATAAATAACAGATTTTAGATTAGGGTTTAATGAAGAGAAAACCAAATCAAATTTTTTTGTCTCCCATCAAAAAACCAATAATCTAAAATCATTAATCAATATTTCAAAGAAAAAAGAATTTTAACGGTAGATTTTACCGCCTCCCCACTGTTTGCCTAGAACTTTAGGTTGTACTAAAATGTAACCAGCGATCGCGTATAAATCATCCTCTGTGAGATTTCTCATTTCTGGGTAAATATCAGCACTCTTAATGCTGGGGTGAAATTCAGATATCTCGGTAAACCCATCATAAGTAGTAGGGTTTTCCATATAGTCTATCAGACCTTCTATGTTATCTCGTGCTGGATAGGCCAATGATAAAACTTCTGGGTCTAGAGAAACATCAGGATTTGTTTTAGTAATTCCTCCTACATGACACTGAGAACAAACATTATTAAATTCCCTTCTGCCTCTTGTGTATTCCTTAATAGTAAGTACGACTTCTTCACCATCCTCATTGAGAGGCAAAGTCCGATCGTTATCAGTTAATTCGGCAGCAGTGGCACTGTTGATGAACGTTTGAAACGTTAGGAATATTATGGTAACTACAGCGATGAAAAATTTTTTCAAGTTTCTTCTCCTTAAAACTGGCAAGTTAATCAACCAACACAGATATGTTCATTAATGGAAATATTTCCGTAAAAACCTGAAGTAACAAAACTTCAGATTTATTGAACTTTGATCTAATTTTTATTTATCAGTGTTCAAGTGTCAATTAGTCAAGTATTTAGCTAGTTTTATTAGGAATCAGACTTTCGTTGTTGGGCCAATATGTGAGACATGATTGCCTTAGCATCCTCTAAGGCCAAACGGGTTTGAGAATGCTTATAAGATATCCCCATTTGGTCACAAAGACGAAGCACCTCATTTACATGGACATTAAAGTCTTCTGCTATTTCTTGGATTGATATATCAGCAAAACCCATAAATTTTTTTCACTCTATTTATTAATTAGATCGAGCCAGCTAAAAAATTCCTTTGAAGCTCCCAGAATTTAATTCTGAGGTGTAGCTTGAATCTTATTCTCATTTGTCAAGGAATTATGCTGTTCTGTCTGAAGGGGTAAATGACAATATGGTCCGGCTTCTAATGACTCGGCAGAACTAAGGATCGCAGAATGAGGTTTATGAAGGCGAATTAACTGAGCCAAAGTTTTCTTTAATTGGGTACGAGGTACAATTGCGTCTACAAAACCATGTTCCAATAGATACTCAGAAGTCTGAAAGTTGTCGGGTAACTTTTCACGAACTGTTTGTTCGATAACTCGTCGTCCAGCAAAACCTATTGTTGCTTTGGGTTCAGCGATAATAATATCTCCTAGCATGGCAAAACTGGCAGTTACGCCACCTGTAGTCGGATGAGTTAAAACTGGAATGTATAGCAGTTTAGCTTCTCGATGCTGTTCTAGGGCACCAGATATTTTGGCCATTTGCATTAGGCTCAACATTCCTTCTTGCATTCTGGCTCCACCAGAAGCACAAATAATTACTACGGGTAAACTCTCTTGAGTAGCTTTTTCAATTAATCGGGTCAGTTTTTCTCCAACAACTGAACCCATACTTCCTCCCATAAATCCGAAATCCATAACTCCCAAGGCCACAGGTTCAGTTTCAATGTTACCGATACCTGTTTGTACAGCATCTAGAAGTCCAGTTTTTCTTTGATATTCTTGGAGGCGATCGCTGTATGCTTTGCGATCGCGGAATTTCAAAGGGTCTGTTCCTCTGACTTGTTCGTTAATTGGCATCCAGGTGTTACCATCTATCAACTGCTGAATCCGCTCTTCGCTAGATACTCGTATATGGTGTCCACATTCTAGGCAAACCATTTGATTTGCTTGGAGGTCTTTTGTGTAAGTTAGAGTGCCACAAGCTTCACATTTGAGCCAAAGTCCATCAGAAATTTCTCGTTCAGGTCTTTGTTGAGAGTTCTGGGCTGATTTTTGTCGATTTGCAAACCAATCAAATAGAGACATTAAAATATTTTTGAATTAATTATTTAGTGATTAAATTTTTGGTAAAGCCCGGTATTCTATACCTATTCAGGTAACTTGTCTAGTAACAGAGCTATAGTACCACAGGTTAAGGTTAGAGTAATATTTTAAATTCTGGATTGATACACTGACGAAATACCTTGCTATACTATCGCAATTCTATATCCTAAACTTCTCTTGGTTGACTATAAAATTAAAGATATTTTTGTAACGTTTGGAAAAGTTTGGCTTGATGAGTGTTGATTTAGCCTATAGTTTTATATTTATATGATGATGTTATTAGTTGTAGCGTCTCTCAACTCCGAGACTATGGCCAAAATCCACTGTTTTTTAAAATCAGGATAAGAACCCAGGGAAAAATATATTAAGGTAAGTAGATAATATATTGCTACCCCAGATAACTGTCAAACCAGCCCCCATTGCTAAAAACGGTCCGAATGGCATTGGTTGTCGTCGGTCTAGTAAACCTAGGGCGATCGCTCCTCCGCCGACAAATGCTCCCATAGCACAGGCAAGAAAACAAGCTAGTAGTAAATATTTCCACCCTAACCAAGCTCCTATCATTGCTGCTAGTTTGGCATCTCCTCCACCCATAACTGTTTGCCCAAAAGCTATGGAACCAAATATAGATATTAAGTCAAGGAGCCATAGACCAACTACTGCTCCAATAATACCTACCATTAAATAACTGACTAGATTATTGACTTGAAAATTTGTCTCTAATGTGGTAGTTATTTGAAAACCTAAACCTAAGATTAATCCTGATTGGGTTAGAGGATTAGGCAATGTCATTGTGTCCAAGTCAATTATAGACAAAGCTAGTAGCCAACTAAAAAAAGCCCAATAGCCTAGAGTCGAGATGGTAATCCCAAATTTCGAGAAAACAACTAAAAATAGTAAGGCTGTCATTAATTCGACTACTGGATAGCGGATAGAAATAGGATTTCGACAATGTCCACAACGTCCGCGCAACCATAGCCAACCAAATATAGGGACATTTTCTGTGGTTTTTAATCGACTATGACATTGGGGACAGTGGGATGGAGGCCAAAGTATAGATAGTCCTGCGGGTATCCGATAGATAACAACGTTGAGAAAGCTACCGATGGATGCGCCCAGGGCAAATACAATTAGAACAAATAGCCATATTTTGAGTAAGTCCATATAATTCAATAGAGTTAAATTAAGGATTTTTTGAAGAGGCAAGAAGGAAGCAGGAAGTAGGAAGGTAGATGAGTTTATAGTATAGATACAGTTCAAGTTCAGTTAAGGATTTTTTTCTTTTTGCTGTAATCTGAAAAAATAATCTAATAGTTTCATAGTTTATAAGTTTTGGTCTTATATGAACTCTATTGCCATATAATTATCAAAAGTTCAAAGTGATATTTATCTATTTTGAGATTGCTTTCTTCCAATATTTTCCAATTGCTTTGAGTATAGTAAATATTACACCAATATATTTATTAAGTTAATCGGTATAGTGTACCAATTGCCCATAAGGTGATAGCTGATAGCTAAGTGCTTAAATCGAAGCTAATTTATCAATAAATTTTTGATTCAATGAATTCTACAGGGACAAAAAATTCACCTGGTAACAAAATTGGCTGTTGGGAGAATATTAGACCAGCTCGATAACTAACGGGACTAATGGCTACGCCTAGGGGTGGTCTAACTTGGTCAGGATGGGTCTCTAGATAAGTGCGATATAGTAGTTTTGCTAATTTTTGTAGGGATGGAGTCAGTAATAGGGCAATATTTGAATCTGCGTACTTTACTGGTCTTTTTTGTGTAGCGTTTACCACGAGAAATCCTGATAGATATTTATAGATATAGTTGCTAATTTTTGATGCAGCACATTTCATTTCAGTGAGGTACAGCTTTTTTGACGTACTCCCCGGCATAAATAAATGCACGGGGATTCTCAGGCGGATGTTACGAAGCGGGATAAATCCACGCTTCTCCACCCTTTTTCCTGTTTCTTAGGCTCTTAACTAGACCGTTTCTAGTCCCCGTCAGACCGCCTCCCCAGGCAACTTCTTTAACGTCCAAGATGCGCCCCACCTCAGACACCCCTCTATTTCTCACAATCAGCGCGGAGGCCACGTCTCGATGAGTCATATAACCACATTCAGGACAAGAATGAACTCTCTGAGTGAGTTTTTTCTTCCCTGTATGAGCACTGCAATTGGGACAAATTTGAGAAGTATAATCTTTATTGACCTTCCCGAAATAGACTCCTCGCTTCCAACAAACCCATTGCAGGATGGTGACAAACTGACCGAAACCTGCATCTAAGGTATGTTTTCCCCACATTCCTTTGGCCCATGACTGAAAATTAAGGTCTTCAACAAAAATCATTCCTGCTTGGTCGCATAAATGATGGGCTAACGTGACATCCTCCCGACGCTGACCCTACGGGTACAGCGCGGGCTTCCCAATCTCGCAATTGGGTATTCCTGCCCCACGCCACTTATCTAGGTCATAGACCCCCGACAGACCGACTTGACAGGCTGTTTCCGTTCCCCAGAGTCCCTGGGCTACTACGTTTTCTAGTCCACGATGCAAAACCATCTCTGCTGCGGCATGGTCACGATGCGTTCGATACCCACATTCAGGACAATCATGCGCTCTGACTTCCAACCCTTTGCTGACCGTCGCAAAGCAGTTAGGGCAGGTTTGGCTGGTGCCGTTGGGGTTGACCTTAGCGAAGTAGACACCTCGTTTCCAACACACCCATTCCGTTAGAGACAAGAATTGCCCAAAGGCAGCATCCACACAATCTTTTCGCAGCATCCCTCGCGTCAACCCTTTGGTATTGAGGTCTTCTGCAAAGATAGTTTGTGCTTGGTCACAAAGTTTGTGAGCCGTCTTCAGATGGAAGTCTTTACGACAGTTTGCAATCCAATGGTGCATTCTGGCAACTTCGATTTGCGCCTTCTCCCAGTTTTGAGACCCCTTTTGTTTTCGCGTCGCTCTGCGTTGCAGCAATTTCAGCTTGCGCTGCTTCGACTTGAAAAACTTAGGACGCTCCTGGAAGCTGCCATCGGAAGCCGTCAAGAATCGCTCCAATCCCAGGTCAATCCCAATCGCTCGACCATGCACGGGCGCATCGGGAACCGATACCTCCGATTCAATGGTGACGACCACATACCATTGGGTTCCTCGCACCCTGGACAGTACCCGCACCTGCTTTACCTTGAATCCGTCAGGGATGGGGCGATGCAGGTTGATAGGCACTTCCCCGATTTTCGGTAGCTTGATAGCGAATCCGTTGATGGGGTTGCTTTTGAACTGAGGAAACACAAAAGACTTGAATTGACCAAACTTTTTGAAGCGCGGAAATCCATGACCCCGCTTCTGAAAAGCTTCCCAGGTGTCGTGCAGTCTACGAATAGTAGTCTGCAACACCTGAGAATGCACCTGGCCCAAACGCGGGAATTGCTTCTTAGCTTTGGGCAGGTTGTTTTGTTGACGATGGTAAGACGGGAATGGCTCATCGGCAGGAATGATGTACTCCTTCTCCAACGAGCACCTGTCTACCAGACCAGATCGCGAAGCAATCCAGTCTTTGAGTTCGTGCAAAGCGTAGTTATACACGCCTCTACACGTCTCAAGCCAATCCAAAAGTTCAGTCTGTTGGTTGGCATCTGGATAGATTCGGTAGGTGTAGTTCATCGTCAGCATAGCTGTAGTTTACCACAAGC
This sequence comes from Okeania sp. SIO2F4, assembly GCF_010672385.1. Taxonomy (GTDB): domain Bacteria; phylum Cyanobacteriota; class Cyanobacteriia; order Cyanobacteriales; family Microcoleaceae; genus Trichodesmium. Next base: position 15,774 of record NZ_JAAHGT010000030.1, on the reverse strand, counting down.
TATAGCTACTGGTAAATGCTTGTCTCATCGGCATCGAGCCGAATCGACAAGCGCGGGGAGTCCATGTATCCCGACGCTGATGCTACGCATACAGCGCGGGACTTATAGCTCCCCGAACCCCTCATTAGTTAAAATGGAAGTCTTTTCGAGTATTGGCAATCGTTTCGTGTAAACGAGCAATAATCTTGCTTAACTTTTGCCAGTTATTTGACCCAATCTGTTTCTTCTTGAGTCTGCGTTGCAGTAATTTCATCTGGCGGTGCAAACTGTTAAAGAATCTGGGTCGTTTAATTAATTCTCCCTCTGATGTGGCTAGGAATTTATCGAGTCCCAAATCAATCCCTATGGGATAACCATGAGGGGGGACATCGGGAACATCCACATCACACTCTAAACACAGAGCGACAAAGTAACCACTGGCTTTTCGGATGATTCGGGCAAGTTTTACCCTAAACCCTTCAGGAATTGCCCTCGATTTAATATATTCAATTCGCCCCAATTGAGGGAGTTTCAAATAAATCCCCTGAACGCAGTTTTTTAGCATTTGTGGGAACACAAATGAGCGCATTCGTCGCGCTTTCTTAAAGCGAGGGAAACCCATCCCTTTGCGTTTCATATCGACAAAGGCTGTCTCTAAGGTTTTTAAGACTTGCTGTAAAGCCTGAGCATTAACGGTTTTGAGTTCGGGATAATCTTTTTTGGCTTTCGTTAGAGCTTGACATTGTCGGGCATAATTGGGATAGGGTTGGTCTGCTGGAATGATGTACTCACCAAATAGGGAACAAGCGTTAATCGGTGACTAAAGAAGAGCGAATCCAATCTTTGCGTTCGGCTAGAGCGTAATTCCAGACACGACGGCACACTTCCAGAATGCGCTCAATTTCTTGAGCCTGTTGTGGAGTGGGTTTGAGTTTAAATTCGTAAGTCAGATTAAGCATCTACAAATTGTTGAATAAAAAGTCATGTATGTAGGCAAGTAACCCCATCTAAATTAAAGATATCACAATTTTCGTGAGGATGCAACCGAAAATCCTTTGACACGCCATTTTTTTTTGGAGCTTCATAAAATGAAAATGTTTGTGATTTTCCACTAAGGAAGTACAGATGGAAAGATTTTATGATGGGAAAAATCCAATCTTAAAAGTAGGGGAGATAGGGAGAATTTTTCAATCTTTTTCTGCAAGTGCTTTTTCTCAAGGACAACTCCTGCTAAAAAATTGAATCTTGGTAAAGATACCAAATGGGTTCTATAATAACCGGATTTGTTATTATTCATTAAGCTGTTTGTGCAGCATTCTAAAATGCTTAAATAATAATACAATTGATTCTGAAATTTTCATGGAAAAATTTTATTTGCAAGCTCCTTTTAAACCTACTGGTGACCAACCTCAAGCGATCGCTCTATTAACTTCTAATATTGAAGCTGGACATAATTTTCAAACATTACTAGGAGCTACTGGTACGGGTAAGACTTTTTCTATAGCTTCTGTAATTGAAAATGTTGGCAGACCGACGTTGGTTTTGGCTCATAATAAAACATTGGCTGCTCAATTATGTAATGAGTTAAGGGATTTTTTCCCTGATAATTCTGTGGAATATTTTATTAGTTATTATGACTATTATCAGCCGGAAGCTTATATTCCGGTGACAGATACATATATAGAAAAAACTGCTTCTATTAATGATGAGATTGATATGTTGCGTCACTCGGCAACTCGGTCTCTTTTTGAGCGCCGAGATGTAATTGTTGTGGCTTCGATTAGTTGTATTTATGGTTTGGGAATGCCTGCTGAATATTTAAAAGCTGCTATTTCTTTGGAAGTGGGAGAAGAAATTAATCAACGACAAATTTTGAGAGATTTAGCGACAGTTCAATATAGTAGAAATGATTTAGATTTGGGTAGAGGAAAGTTTAGAGTTAAGGGGGATGTTTTGGAAATCGGACCTGCTTATGAGGATAGAATTATTCGGGTAGAATTTTTTGGGGATGAAATAGATGCTATTCGTTATGTTGACCCTGTAACTGGAAAGATTCTTCAAAGTTTGGAGTCTTTGAATGTATATCCGGCGCGTCACTTTGTTACTCCTGAAGAAAGATTGGAAGAGGCTTGTAATGATATTGAAGTGGAATTAAATGAGCAATTAGAGGAGTTAGAAAAAACAGGAAAGTTATTAGAAGCTCAACGTTTGGAACAGCGTTGTAGATACGATATAGAAATGTTGCGGGAGGTGGGATATTGTAATGGAGTGGAAAATTATTCTCGGCATTTAGCAGGTCGAAAAGCAGGGGAACCGCCGGAATGTTTGATTGATTATTTTCCGAAAGATTGGTTATTAATTATTGATGAATCTCATGTGACTGTTCCGCAAATTCGAGGAATGTATAATGGCGACCAAGCTAGGAAAAGAGTTTTAATTGAGCATGGGTTTCGTTTGCCTAGTGCTGCAGATAATCGACCTTTAAAATCTGAGGAATTTTGGCAAAAGGTTAATCAATGTATTTTGGTTTCTGCTACTCCTGGAGATTGGGAAATAGAAAAATCTGAGGATAGAATTGTTGAGCAAATTATTCGTCCGACTGGTGTGGTTGACCCGGAAATTTTTGTGCGTCCGACTGAAGGTCAGGTTGACGATTTATTGGGTGAAATTAGGGAAAGAGTTAAGCTCGAAGAGAGGGTTTTAATTACTACTTTAACTAAGCGGATGGCTGAAGATTTGACTGAATATTTACAGGAGCAAAATGTGAAGGTTCGTTATTTGCATTCTGATATTAATTCTATTCAGAGAATTGAGATTTTACAGGCGTTGCGAGAGGGAGAGTTTGATGTATTAATTGGAGTGAATTTATTAAGGGAAGGTTTGGATTTGCCAGAGGTTTCTTTGGTAGCTATTTTAGATGCGGATAAGGAAGGATTTTTACGAGCGGAACGTTCTTTAATTCAGACTATTGGTAGGGCAGCGCGTCATGTTCGGGGTCAGGCTATTTTATATGCTGATAATTTGACAGATAGTATGATTAAAGCCATAGATGAAACTGAAAGAAGGCGAGGAATTCAGTTGGCATATAATAAGATGAATAATATTACGCCGAAGCCTGTTGTGAAAAAACAAAGTAATTCAATTTTGGCGTTTTTAGATGTGTCGCGCCGTTTAAATTCTCAACAGTTGGAAGAGGTTTATGAACAGGTGGATGAGTTGTCTTTGGAGGAACTGCCAGAGTGGATTAAAAAGTTAGAAAATCAGATGAAGGAAGCGGCGAAAAATTTAGAGTTTGAAGAGGCAGCTAAATTGCGGGATAGAATTAAATATTTGCGGGATAAATTAGTGGGTAATTCTTAAGCATTCAGCAGTCAGCTATCAGCTATTAGTTTGTGGTTTTGGATAAAAACTTTAATAATTGAGTCATAATTACAGCAGTTTTCATGTCGGTAGATAATTGTAGGGGCGATTGGCGAATCGCCCCTACAGGGTTATAGCTGAATACTTACAGTAATTATTGAAATCTCTAAAAAAACAATAATCATAGATTCGGAAATGCTATATTTACGCTCAAACTTAAGTATTTGTAATCTTGAAAAGAATAATCATGCTATCTATTGATGAACTAATGAAATAAGCTTTATCTTTATCAAATACACAGAGAGCTTTATTTAGCATAAAAACTGGTAGAAAGTCTAGAGTTTGATATAGATGAAAAAATTAAAAAAGCTTGGATAAGTGAAGCTAAAAAACTTCGATATGAAATCTATAATAGTAATGTGTTACCTATATCAGGAGAAGAAGCTTTAGCTGAGGCGAGGAAAATTTTAGAGCAATGAAATATATTTTTCATTGATAACCTAAAGTAAATAATACAATACTTTCTAATTCATTTATGATGGTTAGACTAAGTTTTCCTAACTTGCGACCTAAACGAGTTTTATCTAATACTCTTAATTGATGACATAAAGCAACTGAATCTTGATTTAATCCGCCTCCATTTTTGGGAATGAGTAAACAACTAGGTAAGGAACTTCGTTTCAAATTTGTGGTTAAAGGTCTGGTAATAATAGTTGTAGTAAATTGAGAAATTGTATTTTATTGAAAGATAATGACTGGACGAATTCCTGCTTGTTCAGAACCTTGTGTGGGATTAAGGGTGGCAATCCAAATTTCTCCTCGTTCAGTTTTCATAGTCTATCTTCTTGAGTTAATAGATCGGCATATTCATTGATTCCTTCTTCGGCAAGTTGACGATCTTCTTCTGCAAATTCTTGATAAAGTTGAGCTAATTTTTCTGTATCTAGGTTAGGTTTAATTGAATTTTCTCTGAATTTTAGAAAGGCGATAAAGTCAGCAACTTGGTTAAGTTGCTCTTCATTTAATTGGTTCAACTGTTGATTTATTTGTTCTTTTGTGTTCATAGTTTTAATTAGATATCATACGCTTAGTTTTCATCATTAAGAATTGATTCTAAAATCTCTGGAGTCATTCCATTAGCAATAGCTTGTTGACTCGCTTCTTCCATGATATCTAAGAGTGATTTTTGACTAATCGCTTTATTTTCTGGAGATACCAAATGGCTTCTATATCACTCTCTTTCTATAGATTGATGTTTTATTCATCTGTTGGACAATAGTTAATAGCCTCAAAGCCTTTACAGGTAAAAGTTTCAGCCTTTTTTTATCGAATGTTGATATATTATCGAAATTTAAGGTTATTAATGAGTAAATATTTATGGTAACAGGTATTAGCCATAATTTAAGTTTGTCGGAGATGCAACTTTCGACAAACTCTTTCCTTACTAAAATTATACTTATCGTTATCTATATAATATTGAATATTTCAGTTTACCTCACTCAACCTTGCCATCAATACTGCCAGTATAGAATGTGTACAAATCCCCTTGAAAAGATTCAATTTTGTTCAAAATCAAATCAATCGAACTTTCTTGCAATAATACTTTTCCACTAACAGGAAAACCATACTTATCTTTTTCAGTAATGTCTACTACTACCCATTGATTAGGGTATTTTTCTTCGATATCGGATATTCTTAGTTCTGGGGATTTTTTAATCATTTCAATGATTTTTGCTACAAGGATTACCAATAATTTTATAAGATTCAAAACCTAGCAGGTTTCCTAAGACTTTCTACTCGTCGTAGCAAACCTGAAGAGCGCTATATTACCAACCAAAAATAAAGCTACTTCCTTCAGATATTAGATTACCAATACCTGCGAAAGTATCATTGCTGTTATTAATTGGCAATCCAAAAAATGAGTCATAATTTGAATCTTCAAATCCCTGGTTAATTGTCTGTTCCTCTTGATTTATACCAGAGTCAAAATTCATTAACTCCTGGATTTTTACCTTCGCTTGCTCGAATGATTCTTCTACTAATAAATCTTCTTGACTTCCCTGGGGATATTGATTGATATCTAGATAATTTTCGATTTTGTGTGAGTCTCTATCTCCTGGAAAGAAAGATTGTATAAAGTTCCCAGGCCAACTAGGAAGATTATGTTGGTCTTGGGGAACAGCTATTCCTGGTAGATTTTTCAGACGGTTAGGAAAGTCATCTTCTCGTAATAAATAGTCAACATTATCGGAACTAATTCCCTGGAAATCTGTAAAGGGAGAGAAAGCTAATATTCTTGTTCTTTGTTGAATATCTTCAGGTAGTTGATTATATATATCTTCAGCAAAGAAGTTGCCTTGGGAGTGGGCGACAATTAAAAATTTATCTTCCAAAGTATTTCCTTGGTCAATATTTTGAATTCTTTCCACTACACTGTTGGTAAATTGTGTACCTTCAAAATCATTTCCTGAAGTAACAGCTTGAACAATAGACTGGGCAAAGTCGAAGTTAATAGGTTTTGGTTTGCCTGATAGATTATATGTTTCTTCCTGAATCTGAGAATTAATACCTGTTGCGGTTAGTAAATTATTTACTAATGGGATGGTATTTTGGTAGTCTGCTAAGGTGTTATTAACACCATTGATATAGAATGAGTGAATCGGTGCTTCTTGATTAGAAGTATCTGGTATTAAAGGTTCATCTTGAGTTAGATCGGGAACTACAATTTCACCAGTTATTTGGTCAAAGTTATTATTTGTAACCAGTGGCTCGTTTTCTGTAAATTCTGTCAGAATATCCTGAGCTTGATTATCAAGATTAATGTTAGTAGAAGTGTTGGAATAGGAATCATTAACAATTGTTGTAGTTGATGAACTACTGTTAGTGGTATTTGCTGTAGAGAAGATGCTAGTTGTTAATGAGTTATTGTTAGTATTGGAGTTAGATATGGAAATCTGATTACTATTCGTTAATGTATTTCCAAAGGGTGAAAAAATACTCATTGATGAACTGCCATTAAAGGGACTATTCATCTGCATATTTCCAAAGGGTGAAAAAATACTCATTGATGAACTGCCATTAAAGGGACTACTCATCTGCATACTTCCGAAAGATGAAAAAAGATTCATATTAAGTTTATCCTTAATCTTTAGTGATTCAGACTTCTCTAATACTGAAAATTAACCTAAATTAATAAGTTGATTCTAATATTAGAAGTGGTTGAATGAATTTGATTTGTTTCAGTCTGACATGAGGTTCCAAAATATTCCAGCACAAAAATAGATCATTTTGAATCTGTGCATAATGATCTATTTTTGTGCTTGATGAATAATGAGTAAGTTGTTATGTGAAGAGTATGATAGATTTTTTATTGAAAAAACGTTAGATATATATAGGATATTTGCGCAAGTCCCGATCAATTTGGAGGAACAGTTTTTCCAGGTTTTGCATTTGGGTATTTCTCTTTTTGCGGACTTAATAATAAATCTTTGCTTTCATACCAAATATACTTATGAAAAGCTAGTTTTTCTAAATCATTCCAACTTTTATGCCTTCTCCTTCTGCCTTCTACTTTCTGCGTTACCTTCATAATAAAGCTCCCGTGTAAACCGGATAATAAGTAAGTTGTTATGTGAAGAGCATGATATATTTTTTATTGAAAAAAGGTGAAATATTTACTCTTAAATGTGATGTGATAAATGAATTTTTATATCAATGAGTAGTAAGGACAAACGGCTGTTTGCCCCTACCTGTTAATTTATCAAATTGATATTAGACGAATTCAAAAGAGCTACTGTTTAAATTCAAGCTCGTATTATTTCTCACAATTCCAATTAATTCGTCCTGACGACTAAAACCAGAAACTCCATCATCATCCAGGAAAATTCGAGTATGACCCGATACCTCCTTTAAGACATAATTACTTGCTGCTCCATTCAGTTGAATTTTATCTTCACTAGGATTAAAATCTTGGAGAATAGCATAGTCTCTTTTACCAGAAGTTGAAGAGTTACGATCATTATAATAGACATTGCTGTTGTCTCCAAGTATGAACTCATCGGGTCCTGTTCCTCCGGTTAAGCGATCTCTTTCTCCTCGTCCAGGATTGCCAGTGCTAGTTATGGTAACAGTTGAGACTCCATTATTTGTAATTCTACTCACATTAGCATTAACACCAATCAGTAAGTCATCTCCTCCACCAGCAACTAATCGATCGTGCCCAGATCCACCTGTGAGAGTGTCGTTACCCAGTCCAGAATTTAACCTGTCATTACCTGAACTTCCATTGAGAATGTCGTTACCATTTCCAGCGTTTAACCTATCATTACCCGAACTTCCATTGAGAATGTCGTTACCCAAACCTCCGTTGAGAATGTCGTTACCCGAACCTCCATTGAGAATGTCGTTACCATTTCCAGCATTTAACCTATCATTACCAGAATTTCCATTGAGAATATCATTACCATTACCACCTATTAAAGTATCTTTGCCAGAACCTGCATTAATAATATCGTTGCCGTTTAAACCATTGAGTCTATCATTGCCGGAAAATCCTTTAATAATATTGCTACTACTATTACCGTTGATAACATCGTTACCATTGGTACCTTCAAAAATGTTTGACGATCCAGAACCACCAACATTGGAATTAGAAATAGAAATTATAGAAGACCCATTAGTAGAACCACCAACATTAATGTTAGGAACAGAATTTGGGCTATTAATACTCGTTGTGGTTGATGAATTACTATTAGTATTGGAACTAGAAATGGAAATTTGAGATGAGTTACTATTGGAATTAGAAATGGAAGTCTGATTTGTGTTCATAACCATATTTCCAAAAGGTGAAGAAATACTCATTGATGGAGTACGATTATTAGGACTATTCATCACCATAGTTTGATTTATGCTTTGAAAAAGTGAAGAGAAATTCATTATGTTCATCCTTTCAGAATTAACTGAATAGATTTAATTACTTTTAAGTTTTACATTGGCTTTCATCAGATCGCCAGCACAAAAACAGATCGGTTAGATTTCGTGTATAATGATCTAAATTTGTTCTTGACAATCAGGGAGTAAGGTGTTAAGTGAAAACTCTGAGATCCTCATCTGAAGGACTTAAAAAAATTAATGAAACTATCAAGCAAATCCAAGCAGAAAAGGGATGGGCGTTAGATAATGAAAATTGGCTGGATGAAGCTAGTAAGTTTCTACCTATGGTTAAAAATGGGAAGAAAGAAGTGCCGGGTACTGTTTCAATTGGCACCTGGAAGAGATTCCGAGGAAATACGGGTGTAAGTCCCAAATATTTTCAAGCATTCTGCCAAGTTTTGGAATTAAATTGGAAAGAAATAGTTGATAATATTCAACCTTTATCTTCGGATTTAAAAAATGCTCCTACTGTATCTTTGGATTTAAAAAATGCTCCTACTACTTCTCACTTTTTCGGACGTACTCAGGAATTAGAAGAATTAAACAAATCTATTTTGCAGGAAAAATGTAAGTTAATTTTGCTGCTTGGTCGAGGAGGTATTGGGAAAACAAGTTTATCAATTCAATTAAGAAACAAAGTTCTGAATAATTTTGAATATATAATTTTGCGAAGTCTTGAAGCATCTCCAAAAATAGAAAACATTCTGGAAGATTCAATTAAATTCTTTTCTAATCAGCAAGAAACTATACTGCCAGAAACTTTAGATGAAAAAATAACCATACTAATTAATTATTTTGCATCCTCTCGTTGTTTACTGATACTGGATAATGCAGAATCAATCCTTGAAATTGGCAATAAAACAGGTAAATATCGAGAAGGTTATCAAGGCTATGGTAATTTAGTCAGGCGAATAGCTGAATCATCTCATAAAAGTTTTTTGTTAATTACCAGCCGAGAAAAACCACAAGCAATTGATTTAATTGCTAAAAAAACTAAAACTATAAAAATTTTAGAATTAGAAGGGTTAAATCTAGAAAACAGTCAAAAAATATTTACAGAATATGGAGAATTTGAAGGCTCAGAAGATGAATGGAAATTAATTATTGAACATTATGGAGGTAATCCTTCTGCTTTGGAAATTGTAGCAGCAGGTATTCAAGAAGGTTTAGGGGGAAATTTATCTAAATTTGTAGAAGATTATTTAAAATTAGGGCAGCTAAAATTCGAGGAGATTAACGATTTATATGAACGTCAGTTTAATCGTCTATGTACCTCAGAACAGGAAATTATGTATTGGCTGGCAATTAATTATGAACCAGCGTCAGATACAGAACTAAAAGAAGATATTATTTCATGGCAAACCAAACAAGAATTACTCCAATCATTAATATCTTTAAAACGGCGATCGCTCATCAAAACTACCGAATTAGGATATACAGTCCTACCTGTAATTAGGGAATATATTATTGCTCGATTAATAGATGAAGTTTGCCAAGAAATTAAGACTGCTCAAATAGAACTTTTTAATGACTACTGTCTCTCCAAAGCAACGGCTAAAGATTATATTCGAGAAACTCAAATTCGCCTGATTATCCAACCACTACTAGAAAGATTAATTCAAGAATTAGGAGGAAAAATAAATGTCGAAAATAAACTCCAACAAATTATCTCAAATTGCCAAAATAAATCTCCTTTAGCTCCTGGATATTTAGGAGGGAATCTTCTCAATATATTGTCTCAGCTCAATACCGATTTAACCAACTACGATTTTTCTTATTTAACTATTTGTCAAGCATATCTTCAAGGAGTTGAATTACATGAGGTTAACTTTACCAATTCTAATTTATCTAAATCAATTTTTTCCGAACCTTTAGGCAGTATTCTTTGCGTCGCATTTAGTTATGATGGCAAACTTTGGGCGACCGGAGATGCAGATAGAAATATTTATATTTGGCGAGTAGCGGACGGTCAATTTATAACTAATTGTTTAGGTCATACTAATTGGGTAAGGTCTCTTGTTTTTCATCCTCAAAAACCAATTTTAGTTAGTAGTAGTAACGACTCCACTATAAAGTTATGGAATATTGATACAGGTGAATGTCTTGCTACATTAGAAGGACACACTGGTCACATTTGGTCTATTGCTTTGAGTCCAGACGGTAATACTTTAGCTAGTGCTAGTAATGACGGTACCGTAAGATTGTGGGATATTAACTCTCATCAATGTCTTCACGTTTTACCAGAGCATCGTTATTGGGTAATAGCAGTTGCTTTCAATCCTCAAGGAACAATTTTAGCTAGTGCTAGTGTAGATCAAACAGTAAAATTATGGGATGTTCAGAATGGTGAACGTCTCACAACTTGGAAACAAGATAATCATCCCGTTCGCTCCATCGCATTTAGTCCTGATGGAAAAACTCTAGCTACTGGTGGCGACGATAAAATTGTCAGGTTACTGGATATCCATACTGGTGACTGTCTGAAAACTTTTTCAGGACACAACGGACGAGTGTGGTCAGTTGTTTTTAGTCCTGACAATCAAACTCTAGCTAGCGGTAGTACAGATCAAACTGTGAAGTTATGGGATATCGAAACAGGTAAATTATTACTTACTTTACCGGAAAAAAATCGACGAGTCCGAGCGATAACCTTTAGTAGTGATGGTAAAACTCTAATTAGTGGGAGCGACGATCAAAGTGTCAGGTTATGGGATATCCCCAAAGGTGAACCTTTGAAGACTATCAACGGTTACACTCAAAGAGTCTGGTCAGTTGCTTTCTCTCCTGACGGTCAAACTTTAGTGAGTGGGAGTGACGACTGCACAATTAGACTCTGGAATATTGAAACAGGTAACAGTAGAATTTTAGGTCGTCATACAAAGCGCGTTCAATCAGTTGCTTTCCATCCTCAAGGAACAAAAATAGCTAGTGGTGGAAATGATGGTCAGATTAGACTATGGGATATTGCCACTGGGAAATGCTCAATTCTTCCCGAAAGACATGGAGACTGGATCTGGTTAGTTGCTTTTTATGAGCAAGGAAAAAAACTGATTAGTGTTGGAGACGATCGCTGTATTAAATTGTGGGATATGAATACAAATAGCTGTCTGCAAACTTTCAAAGATTATCCAAACTGGTTGTGGTCGGTTGCTGTAAGTCCGGATAGTCAGAATTTAGCGATCGCTAGTGATGGAAAATTATTACAAACATGGAATATTGAAACTGGAAGACTTACAGATATAGGAGAACATCAAGATAAGTTGCGTCAAGTTGCTTGGAGTTCTAATGGTAAAATTATTGCCAGTGCTAGTGATGACCTCACTGTCAAACTCTGGAATGTCAGTACAGGAGAATGTCTGCATACTTTAACAGAATATACCGAGCAAATTAGAACAATTGAATTTAGTCCTAATAGTAATCTGATAGCAGGTGGTGGGGATGATCGTACAATCAAACTTTGGGATGTTGACAGTGGCAAACTCTGGCAAACCTTAACAGGACATGAAAATACTATTCGCTCTGTGGCTTTTAGTGGTGACGGCTCGATGCTTGCAAGTGGTAGCGAAGACCAGACCATTAAACTGTGGAATACTCAAACAGGTAGCTGCATTAAAACCCTCAAAGCAAAACGCCTCTATGAAGGAATGAATATTACAGGTGCTACAGGATTAACTGAAGGCCAAAAAGAAACTCTCCTCACATTGGGGGCTACCATGATAAAGTAGGGATTTCCTATGTAAAGTAGACTAAAGTAGGGACAAATGGCCATTTTCCCGTACACTGTTTTGGTTGTGACGATGTAGTTTATCAACTAGCAAAAGCGCTGTAAAAAATTTATATGCCTCAAGTTGGCCAAGAATGGGACTTATTATATTACGGTTTTAACCAGAGGTAATTATCCATTATCAATTAATGAGCCAAACTTCAGAAGCTACAATTAATCTAACTTTAATAGCGATCGCTTCCTATAATTTATTAATAAAAGTCTCAAGATAAACGTGAAAATTTTAGAAAAAAATACGCAAATGCCAGCTAAAGATTTGTATCACGAAACTGTAAAAAACGCCTTAATGAAAGATGGTTGGAATATTACTGACGACCCTTATATTTTGGCAATTGGGAAAAGAGATTTGTTTGTCGATTTAGGAGCAGAGAAATTAATTTCTGCTGCAAAGGGAAACCAAAAAATTGCTGTTGAAGTTAAAAGTTTTACCAGTTCATCGCGAGTTAATGATTTAGAAAAAGCATTAGGTCAATATATCCTATATTATGATATTATCCAGGAAGTAGAACCAGATCGTTTATTATATGTAGCAATTACAGAAAGTGTTTTTGAAGAAATTTTTGCAGAACCTATCGGTCAAGTTTTATTAAAAAATAAACGGTTTAGTTTAATTATTTTTGATGCTAAACAGGAGATGATTTTTCAATGGATACCATAAATAATTATCATCAAATTATTACTGAAATTCTAGGGGAATATGCCAAATTACCCTATGCTTACGGGAACTTAGAACGAAAGTTTATTATTAGTGAAGACCACAAAAATTATTTGTTATTAACTGTGGGATATTTAAAGGGAAAAAGAGTACATGGTTGCGTCGTTCACTTAGAAATTATCAATGATAAAATATGGATTTACGAAGATGGAATGGAAGATGGAATAGCTTTAGATTTAGTGAATGCAGGTATTCCTAAAAGCAAAATTGTCTTGGGGTTTCATCCACCAGAAATTCGTCCTCATACAGGGTTTGCAGTGAATTAATTTTGTAAGCATTCAGCAGTCAGCTATTAGCTATCAGCTATTAGCTACATTACCTGTAATTGGCAAATCAAGGTTATCATTAATTATGCTTCAATTCTTTGGTTGAAAATGTTGTAGAAATTAAACGAAATGATTGCTTCATTCATTAATAAAGCTGAGAACTGACTGCTAATAGCTGAATGCTTATATTCTAAGGTGTAGGATTCGGATATTTAGCATGAACCTCATCAATTTCAGCAATAATTTCTTCAGTCAAATTTATCTCTACACTACTAATATTTTCCTTCAATTGTTCCATAGTTGTTGCCCCAATAATTGTACTAGCTACGAACCATCGGGAACGCACATAAGCTAATGCTAATTGCGCCGGAGTCATATTATTTTTATGGGCAATTTCTACATAAGCTGTTATTGCTTCAGTCAAATTTGTTTTACGATAACGTTGCTCAAATCCAGGAAACAAAGCTACACGAGAATTTTCAGGAACTCCATGCAAATATTTACCCGTTAAAAGACCAAAAGCTAGAGGACTATAAGCCATTAATCCCACATTATTAAATCGACAAGCTTCAGCTATATTTATATTAAAAACACGGTTAACTAAACTAAAAGCATTTTGAATTGAAACTATTTTTGGTAAACCTAATTTTTCTGCTAGATGAGAAAATTCACATACTCCCCAGGCTGTCTCATTACTTACTCCTAAATAACGAATTTTTCCAGCTTTAATTAACTCGGCAAATACTTCCAATTGTTCGGCAATAGGTGTTGTATCTCGCTCATTATTTGGGTCATAATCGGGGGCACCAAATAAAGGCACATAACGGTCAGGCCAATGAATTTGATAGAGGTCAATATAGTCAGTTTGAAGACGGCGCAAACTATCTTCTACTGCTTGCTGAATATTAGGGCGATTAACTTGATTATTTCCTCCACGAACCCAAGTCATTTTAGGATTTGGTCCGGCAATTTTTGTAGCAATAATTAATTTATCGCGCTGTTGTTTAACCAACCATTCACCAATATATTCTTCTGTTTTTCCTTGAGTTTCAGCCTTAGTTGGTACTGGATACATTTCTGCTGCATCAATAAAATTAATACCTTCAGCAACAGCATAATTAAGTTGTTGATGAGCTTCTTCAATAGTATTTTGTTGCCCATAGGTCATGGTGCCCAAACAAATTTCTGATACATTGAGGTTACTATCGCCAAGTTTGTTGTATTTCATCGGTTTGTTTTTTAGTAAATTATCTAATTTTATCCTAGCATTTATGGGAATAATGAAAATATTTATAGTTGTTTTTTGGTAACCATTCAGCTCGAGCGAAGTCAGCATTTAGCATTAATATTAGGGTATGAAGGTTCGGGGATGACAAATAGGGAATTTTCAGGAATTTGTAGCCAAATGATTTTTGCTGAATCTGTTAATAAGAATGCCTCTGATAAAGGCAATTAGCTGATAGCTGACTGAATGCTTATTTTTTTTTGATAGTAAACAATAAAATATGATATTTATTTAGATATGCTTGTCATTTCAGTTATCAGTTAGCCTCCTATCGGAGGAACTGCCTTAACAGTTATCAGTACCTTTATCTTCAGCAGGAGGCTTGAAATCCGAAATTTTCTTTCCTTTTTTATCCCCTTGGAAGGGGAGGCTTGAGACCTTATTTATTAGTCAGGCTTATTGAGCAATAAAATCTACAATTGGACCACCTTTTTTTCTTTAACTTCCTCAACTAAAAACTTTCCTATCTTCCTGATGAAAAATTAAATTTTTATTGCCTATACTATTTTTAATATAGCGTTTATCAAGTTACTGAGGTACAGTTTTTTTCTTCTTTTCTATTCCCATATAACCCGAATTACTACTCCCTGCTTTCTACTCCCTACTCCCTAAAACCAACTAATTTTATACCTCACGCTTTTTGGGAATTGCTATATTCTTTGATGCAATGGATATTAAATTTATCATAAGGGTTTGAATACCAAACCCCTACAATAGTTTGGTTGTGAATTAATGAGTTAGTTTTTCTACTATTTTTTTTAGTAGTTTATAGTTACCTCAATTAATACCTTATATTCTATTGATTAAAACGAATTGCTGTACCAGTGTAATGAGGAACCCAACCTTCTGTCGAAACGAAATATCGCACAGCTTTAACTCGCTTTTCTGGTGTCAAATAAAACCAATGTTCTGTATTAGCTGGTACATTAATATATTCTTGTGGCTGTACTGTTAATTCTACTTGACTATCATCAGGACGTACAAAACCAAAAATACCTTCTCCTGCCACAATATAACGCACTTCATCATCTGCATGGGTATGACATTTATCGAACTTTGATAACATTGCATCAAGATTAGGAATTTCTGGATGTATTGCCACTAAGTCTCGTGACTGATAACCAGCAGTTTCTTTTAGTTGCTCAAAATAGTTATCCAAACTTTGTAATAATCGTTTTTTTTCATCATCGCTGAGTACATCTTTTGCCAGTATATTATGAATTTCTGGATTGTCTCCTACAGGCCAATGATTCAGTTGCACATTTAAGGATTCAAGTTCACGAGAAATATCGTTGAGTTGAGTGTAAATTGTACCGTCTTCTAGTTTCAGTATTGCCATATTTCACCTGTTGATTTATGACTAAAATTGATTCTATAAATCAATAATTTTCTTGTTTATATTGACTATCAAATTTTAGCACTATTTGTTATGGGATAATAATTATTATACAGC
>NZ_JAAHGT010000003.1 GCF_010672385.1 Okeania sp. SIO2F4 | reverse complement strand
TATAATCCCCTTTACTTCCTAAATTTAAAGTAGTAACAATATCTAAAAACTTAGCAGGTTATAATTGATTAAAGAGGATTAATAACGCTTCTTAGATAATTTTATCGTTATGGGTTAAGTTCGTTTTCATCACATACCTCTAAGATAAAGTTAACAGGATTGAGGGTTTTTAAAGAAAGGTTTTGACAACGACTAATCAGTCTTTTCTCACAGGTGATAAAATAATAAGTTTGTGTCATTGCTGCACAAGCAATATGATAAGCGTCAAATAGTTTGATTCCTTCTTGGGTAAATTCATTTGCTCTCTCTTTAATAGCTAGGTTAAGAAGTTGATAAATAGTAGCTTTCTTTAGATAAGACTCATTGTCAATTTTTGTAAGAGATAAGGGTTATTTTTATACTCTAATTCTAATGCTTCGGAACTAACTAGAATAATTGATTCTTCCTCTATCATTTGAAAAATGAGTTTAACTGCTTCAGTTTCTAAGGCGATTTTCTTCTGTGTTTGGTCATCAAAAGGACGATTATAAACACTGGTATCTAAATAAACCTTAATCAGATAATACTACCTCCCCAATCATTGTTTCTGCTTGTTTAACCCTTATCTCTTCTAACATTAATTTCGGTAATAACTATCTCTTATCTACTAGCATTTATGAGTTTAAAATTTGAGATTAATTGATTTATATTTAATTTATAATATTTTTCATACGGATGAGTTACAATAACAATCCTAGAAAGTAACCCAAAATTAGAGAAATCAAAAAGCACTCTAACTGATAGCTGATTCATTAATGAATAATTACCTCTGGTTAAAACCATCAGATATGTATAAGGAAATATCCTAGCACTTTTTTTTCCTGGAAAGCCTCCCCTTTCAAGGGTGAATAATTAATAATTATTAATTATTCGGTAATAATTCCTATATATTCTTGAGGTGAGACAGGTTTTATTTTTTTGATGATTCATGGTATGATTATAATTATTTATATTATATTATGGAATATCCTATGCAAAAATTTATCCCACCAATTATCAGTAGTATAATTCTGGCATTGTGGATAAGTGGGATTGCAATCCTCTCAGTTCAGAATGCTACCCCAATATCTTTAAAGTTTATTGGTTTCCAGTCCATCCAGCTCCCTGTAGGAGTTATCTTGTCTTTTAGTGTTGGTATCGGACTTATAATTAGTTCCATTCTACTGCCCCCACTTTTTAATCTTGGACAGATGAAAGATCGTCAAGAAGATTTTTGATTTGATCTGAGAAAACAAAGTTTTCCTGGTTTTAAGTTTTAGTATTTTCCCCTGGTTACCCTTGAATGACAAAGCAAAATTAGTTTACCTCAAGATTTATGCTTGATCCCGATCGCGCATTTTTCTCCAAGCTCAAGTCTCTTGCTAGTTCTATTGTTACTCCACAGATTTAAAGTGAGGCAGGTAAATTTATTTATATTAGCAAATTGTCCTTCTGAAGGGCAATATTGATTTACCTAATTCTGACTCTCACTTGACCAAAAGCGCAGGCATGGAAGTAAAGCCATCATAAGTTTTCATTATAACTTGTAAACTTGACCATCAATCAGTAGTCGAGTAATTCCTTTAGCTTGCAAATAAAGTGTAGTTTTTTGCAACATTCTACCATCAGGAACTTTCAGCACCCTTTGATTATGGGCAGAAAATCTATGAGCTACTCGGTGATTATCAAAAACTGGTAAAGTTTTCTCCTGAGACTCTTCCACAGGTATTTGTCCTAATTCCCCAAAAGCTATCAAAGGTTTAGTAACTAACTCTGTAAATTTATCTACTACTAAATAACAAGTTTTTGGCAAGACGGACTCCGTGAGAGTATAAATTTTAACTTCAGATTGGTGAGAATTGTGAATAGGAATAGATAGATTATAAGAGCTGTCTACATCTTCTTCTACATCAAACTTATCCTCATCATCAAACTCCCCATCAAAATCTTCTAAATCATCGTTCTCAAAATCATCTAAATTTTGGGGTTGCTCTCGTAAATCTGCGGCTAAAATCTCTTCTATTTCTTTGGTAGGGGGGTAATTACTCTCAAATGTATCGTTTAATTTTTGATTTTCTTGAGCAGCTAAAGATAATTTAGGGCTTTCTGTCAGTTGCTCAGTTTCATCATCATTAGATGAAGAAGAACGTCGGCGTCGTCTTTTTACTACCCCATCTGCTTCACCTTCCTTATCGTCCGATTCAGAAGGATCTAAACTTTCCCTAGCTGCTGATTCATCTAAGTCGTTAGTATCGTAATCTATATTTTTTGAGGAACGAGATGGACGCTTTTGCTTCTGTTGAACTAGGTCTTTATATTCATCTTCTGGTATGCTACTTTGTAATAACCGTCTAATTGTAGAACTACTCACTCCATAGCGGTCTGCTAGAGTAATAGTATTCTCTTCTGTAGTTTGATACAGTTCAACAATTTCTAATTTTTCTGAATCTGACAGTTTTGTAGGTGTCATACCACCTTCCCTAAAAAATGTTTAATTAATTTATCTGCTATACTCTAGCTTAGACTAATACATATAAAATATTAATATGATATTTGAGTATACATTAAATTTAATACTAAAGTTTGTTTAACCTTAAGTAGTTTAGGAAATATTTCAGCTTTTCTGATTTGGTGTTAAGAATCACCATATTTAAGCCAAACAAATAAATCCATACCTTACTTTTTAATTATTATGGTATGTTGGTATTAAAACGATCAAATAATTAATAATAATTTTATTTATTTATTTATTTATTTATTTCTGAAAGCCCGTGACGAGGATTGAACTCGTGACCTCACCCTTACCAAGGGTGTGCTCTACCACTGAGCCACACGGGCGTTTTTATTTCAATCCTTTTAATTTTAGTGAGTGGGCCGAGCTGGATTTGAACCAGCGTAGGCGTAGCCAGCGGATTTACAGTCCGCCCCCATTAACCACTCGGGCATCGACCCTTGCTACTCACATTTATACATATTAACACAAAAAATTTTTATTGCAATAGTTTTGTGAAAAAAAATTATTTAGGGTTTGCTGAAAAAGTCTTATGGGTGGGACTATAAGTCAAAAATCAAAATTTAGCAGTCATAAGTCAGGATAAATGGGAATGACAGAGGATGTAGTTAGAAGAATTGTCCCTCAATTTTTCTGCCCTTGCCTACTCAAAATCCTCAGCTGTGTGAGCTTAAGGAAGAACAAAGCTTGTACTTTTTTTGCATATGCAAAGGCTAAAGCTTTTAGATTGAATCAGCAAGCCCTATTTACCAGAAAATTGGGTTTAAAGCCTCCCCCTAAAAGGGGGACTTTCCTCCTTGAATGTACTTTTTCAGAGTTTCAAGTGGTGCGCCTCCAACTGAAGCCACAAAATATGAAGGACTCCAAAGCGCAGTTTTGTGTGGTTTTTCATATCCTGCTGCTCCATATAATCTACTAGAAACACCTTTAAGATGATTGACTATTTGAGATATAGACAATTTAGGTGGGTATTCAATAGCTGCATGAACATGATCGGCTTCCCCATTAAACTCTAATATATTGAACAGGACTTACGCAAAGACACTATATATAGCGTATGGTAAATAGAGCGATGTAGCTGCCGCACTTGCTCCACCAATGCTTTGAAAAAATGTAGCGATCGCCTCAAGACAAATACCATTGTCAAAACAATATGGAACAAAGCCCTTTTATATACTAATAGACCTCTCCAAAAATAAAAAATAAAATCAATTATCCTAGAGAAATTATCAATTATTTCCCCCTCCATACCTATTCCCTCTTTTGTGGAGATGTCTAATGATGCTACCAGACTTGATATTGTACTGAATCCGGTTTAGACAGAAGGTTTATTATGAAGGTAAGCCAGAAGGTATAGGGGTTAGAGAGCAATTTGATAAAGTAGCTTTTGACAACCATAACCAGATTTTGTATTACTTCTGCGCGACTCCCCGACTTACAGCAGTTTCGGAGTTGATGAGGTACACAATTTTAGGACTTTAGGGAACTCGCAATGGAGTCAAAGAATATATAGTCTGGCAAGTGAGCGATAAAACTACGTTCCGCCATTTAGATAAATTTTGACTTTTGATTTTTGAGTTCCTTAAAACAATAACAATATAGAAGTCATTTGGTATATTTGTCCGCGATTAAATTTTTGAGGTACGAGTCGGCAGTAGAATAGAGACACTTGCAGAAAAAGATTGAAAAATGCTCCACCAGAAATATTTTCATCTTGTGAAGCTCCCATAAATACTTGTTTTTCCCTCATCAAATCTTTCCATCCATCGCTCCTGAGTGGAAAATCACCAACATTTTCATTTTGTTAAGCTCCAGAAAAAATTTGCCTATAAAAAGGTTGTCGGTTGCATCGTCAGAATTTTTGTGATATGATAAAAATTAGATGGAGTAACTCGCCCATATACATGATTTTTTATTCAACTAAAAATTTTATATTTTCTCAGGGATAGAACTCCGTTCCGCTTCGCGACATGTTTGCGGAGCATTCCGTCAGGAAAAGGGGGAGCCTAGCGGCAGCTATAAAGCGAATGTTGTAGAAAGGAAAATCAATGTAAAAGATACACTTAGGGGTTCCATAGCAGTCGAAGCAAAGGGCGCGGAAATTACTAAATGCTGTTTGGGGAACATTTTTGTAGGAAAAACTAAGTCAGAGATGACTTTCGACTGTGGTGAAGTGCGTCTTACATTCTGGAGGGGCTGTGTGCGGAATTACTTCCGCACAGTAGGCGCCCCGTAGGAAACCTCGCCAATTAGCACTCGCTTTTGTAAGGGCGAATGGCCATTCGCCCCTACTGACTTTTGCCTTCCACATAGCGCTATACCAACAGTTAGTCTGTAGTGAAAGGTACTATAATCTACCACAAATATTATATATAGATGTGGAGAGGAATCTAGGTGACTAAAATCCATTCAACCGATGCCACTCCTGAATATAGGTGGCAAGAAAATATAGAAAATAAATTTAACAGTAGTAAATGGAATTCTAATTTACTTCAACGTTTTACAGTAACCATAACTTTACTCACCCTAACTGTTGGATGTATACCCACTCAACAGTTTCAAAGCAAAATATCTCCCAGCTTAGAGAAAAATCATATCTCAATTAATAACTGCGATCTAACTTCAACCAAAGAAAATAACCCCCAAATTTCTCTGGTTTCTCAAAATTCCAATTCTACTCAATGCGCTTCTATTGACCCTTTTAGTCAAGCAGTTAGGTTTGCTACGAAAGCCGCAAATTTAGCTCAGTCTGCTAGAACCAAACAACAGTGGGATAAAGTAGCACAAGAGTGGGTACAAGCAGTAGCTTGGATGCAAGCGGTACCGCCAGAAAACCCCAGACGTGCTTTTGCCGAGAAAAAAGTTACTGAATATATGAGAAACCTAGCTTATTCTCAACAACAAGCTGCTTCTGCTCCCTCTGAGTTTAACCCTGTTTCTTTCAATAGTGATATTCTTGATACTCAGTTAGAACTTTATCTGTCTTACGTTGCCACTGTCGGTGCGCCAGATGTTTTAATTGTTGGGAGTTCTCGTGCTTTATATGGAGTTGCCCCCCAACAACTACAAGAATATTTGATAGCTAAAGGTTATCCTCGACTAAATATATTTAACTTTGGTATTAATGGTGCAACTGCTCAAGTAGTAGACTTTCAACTGCGACAACTTTTGAGCTATGACCAACTGCCAAAATTAATTATTTGGGCAGATGGAGTACGAGCATTTAATAGTGGGCGAGTCGATCGAACTTATAATTCAATTTTTGCTTCTGAGGGTAAAAGACTACTACTTTCTGGCATTCGCCCCCAGTTACCTAAAGCGAAATCTAACTTAGCTTCTACCTGTTATCAGTTTCCCAAACCTTTGAATGTATTTTCACCTACTCCCAACTTTCCTTGGGAGATATCGGTGGGGGAGACAATAGAGATTAACTATAGCGCTATTAAACCAACTAACTATACAAAATATTCCTATAAACCCCTATGGCAAACTTCCTCAAACTCAACTCCCTATAGCCAATACTCGACTCAACCTGTACAAACAGTAGCGATCGCCAATGCTGCTGATGCTATTGACGCTAATGGGTTTTTGTCAGTAGATGAGCAGTTTAATCCTTCCTATTATTATCGAAGAAAACCTTATGTCGCAGGGCTTTACGATGGCGACTATGCTGGTTTTTATCTTGGAGGTACTCAGGCGACAGCTTTAAATTCTGTTGTTAATTTTACTAAATCTCGAAGTATTCCTTTAGTTTTTGTTAATTTACCTCTATCTGATAGTTATTTAGACTCTGTACGTTGGTCTGCTGAAGAAGAATTTCATGGATGGATGCAACGTCGCGCTCAAGAGCATGGTTTTAAGTTCCTGAATTTTAATTTATATCAACCCCAATTAGCAAAGAATAAATATTTCTTCGACCCCAGTCATCTTAACCGTTATGGGGCAGGTGCTGTAGCTCGTTATCTGGCTGCTAGTGCTGGAATTTCTTGGCCACGTTAACAGAAGTCAGAAGTCAGAAGTTAGAAGTCAGAAGTTAAATTTATAGTCCAGTAGTGGCGTGACACGCCTGAAATTTGGCAATATGTAGTAGCGCGTCCAAACTCAAACTGTCGGTAAAACCTAACCCCCCGACCCCCTTAAGTGCTAGCGTTGGGGGAGTTTCCCCCCTCTCCTTATAGGACTATGCTTTACCCATAAGTCTTAGAAGCATTGCAGGGTGGTCCGTGTGGTCCGTGTGGTCCGTGTGGTCCGTGTGGGGAGATGGTTTAAGTAGCTAGTCAGAGTTGGCAAATGCTGAAATTGCCTTATTCACTTTTAACCACCCATGTCCTAGATACGAGAAATGGCAGGGAAAGTCTTCTCTTCCCCCTCTTCCCCCTCTTCCCCCTCTCCCCTATCCTGTAAGGAATTTAACAGATGTGGGTAAAGCATAGCCTTATAGGAGAGGAGTCGGGGGAGAGGTCTTCTTAAGACTCGCTCTTTACCCATATTTTTAAGCTGGACGAGCTAGTAGGGGCGGGTTCATTTTTCAAATTCATCATTAAATTATATAAACCCGCCCCCACCCCAATGGAAGTCCAGTAAATCAAGTTGTCATTGTGGCCATCGGGAAGCAATCTTGCGTAACCCCTGAGATTGCTTCCTTCCACGGAGTGACCGTCGCAATGAATTGGATGAGGAATACCTATAAATACCCAGCAATTTCCGAGAATTTACCATCGCTTCTTCTACTTTGTTGCACTACCTCCAGAAATATGTCAGCGAATACACTAAATTGATATGTTTCTAGCAGAAATAACGTAAGTGCTAACACAGATTTTACCTGCTAATTTTTGGAATTTAAAATCGATCGAAAGCTTTTTTTTTAGACAAAATCCGCTGATAAAACACACTTTTTTTTGCTTGAAAACTTTTATTTCTTAAAAATAAGTCTCCAGTCGCATCTGATACTGGAGACTTATTTTTGCTGTTTAAGTTCCAGAAATTAATTAATTCTTTCTCAAACCTTTGTGGGTATGTTTCATGGAACGTCCCTACTCAAGTTAATATGTAATATTATGTCCGGATAATTAGCGGTCAAAAAGTTTTTGTTTGTAGTATTGCTCTAGCCCCTCAAATTTCCCAGGCTAAAGCGCTACTACAAGCTTTAATTATAACTATTCAACCGGACATGATGTAAATTGATAATTTTCTGAGTATTTTAATTATGACTCAATCAAATGATGGTGGAACAGTTGAACAGATTGTTAATACAGTGATGGGGGTGAAAACTGAAGAGACAAATCAGTCTCTAGACAGACAAATAGTTTCTACAAAAGAGCTAGATTTAAAGGCACTTTCAATTTATAAATTAGGAACTATCCTGCAAATAGGAATAATTATTTTTGCTTTTTGGGGAATGGAAAAATTGGTAATTTTAGTTAATAATTACTCTTCTTTTCCCAGTTGGTTAAGCACAGTATTTGCCGGAATATTTTTCACATTATTAAGTATTCGTTCGCGAATTTTTTCGACCTTAGACAATACCCGTACTAGCAAAACTTATGATAGTATTGTCAGACCAAAATGGGCACCTCCACCTTTAGCTTTTCCCATAGTTTGGATGACAATTGCAGTTTTACGAGTAATTTCTTCTCTATTAATTTGGCAGCAGATGAACCAACAATTTTTAGTGCTTCCTTTAATAGTTTTTGCAGTACATCTTGCTTTAGGAGATACTTGGAATACTATTTTTACTGTAGAACGTAGATTAGGTGCTGCTGTTCCTGTTGTGATTTTCGGACCTTGGTTATCTGCCTTAATAGTTACTATCTTTTACTGGCAAATTAATCCTATAGCTGGAATAATTTTAGCTCCTTCCTGTGTGTGGTTAACTGTAGCTGTTGTATTAGTATTTAGGATTTGGCAATTGAACGGCAAAGAACCATTATATCCACTAAAATTAACAGTTAGCTAAAATATACTATTGTAGGGGTTTTTTGACAAAACTCCTACTTATATCATGTCCGGATAATTAGTGATAAAAAAACTTTCTCCTTTTCCTCCTGTTTATTCTTTCTTCTCCTTTCTTCCCTCCTGACTCCTGACTCCTTCGTCATTTATTTATAAGTATTCAACCGGACATGATATTAAACCCAACCTACACTTATTATACAATTTAATATATGTTAGTCCACTACAGCTAGAGTTGTTGCGTAAGTCCTGATTTATATATAGCAATTCTAAATGATTGGTGAAAATTTTTAGAATAGTTAATATTAACGGAAAACCTTTAAAATTCTGACTCGGTGCTCCTGACTCCTGACTCCTAACTACCACAAAAATATTACAACTGAAATAGGATTGCTATAGTATAAAAGCATTTCTCAAGTTAGTGAGGTATAGTTGTTTTTCTTCTTTTCTGTTCTCTATTCAAATAGGACGTTCCCTGACAACAGAGGGAGGGAATTCATGCTTTTTGAGTTAAATTCAGGGCAAATATTTTTTCATAAGTTTTTGAGCAAGTAAATTGAAAAAATAATTAATAATAATTGATATTTCTTAATTTATATAGCAATTCTAAATGATTGGTGAAAATTTTTATAATAGTTAATATTAACAGAAAACCTTGAAAATTATGTATGTAGCCAATCCAACGGCTTCCCTACCTGACTCCTGTACGGGAGAATGGCTATTTGCCCCTGCCACAAAAATAGACCTCTTGCAAAAGTTTTAATTAAATAAATTCAAGATATAAAATTAATAATTTCATCTCCCTATTCCTTCTTCCCTATTCCCTGACTCCTGCAAAAAGTTTAATATTACAATTTAAATAAGATTGCCATATATTTCTCTCCCATGAATATCAACAAATATAAACAAGCTAAAAATGACTTATTCAGACAATATATACCAGTATGGTTGACTATAATTATTGGCAGTTTATTATCTGGTATTGGGTTTGCTGTAGTCAGAAATTGGGAATCCCAAAAAATTTCCATAGAATTTAAAACTTTAGCATTAGATAGAGTACATCAACTCGAAGATACAATAAAAGAAGAAATTATTGATGTATTATTATCACTTAAAAGTTTCTATCAAAGTTCACAAGAAGTTAATCGAGAAGAATTTCGAGAATTTGTTTCATATTTTTTATATAAGATGCCAAGTATTCAAGCATTAGAATGGGTTCCTTATGTTCCTGCTAATGAAAGAGAAAAATATGAATTAAAAGCGCAAAAAGATGGTTATTCTAATTTTCAATTTACCCAACGTAATGAAGTAGGAAAAATAATCCGAGCTAGACTCAAAGCTGAGTATTTTCCAGTATATTTTGTTGAACCATATCACGGTAATGAAAAAGCTCTAGGATTTGACTTAGCTTCTAATCCTAATCGTCTAGCAGCTTTATAAAAGGCTCGCGATAGTGGAGAGGCGATCGCTACTTCTAAGATTAAATTAGTACAAAAAACAGAAAATACTGATGGTTTCTTGATTTTTCAACCCATATATCAAAAACAATCAATTAATAATTCAATTGCCGATTTGCGTAAAAATTTACAAGGATTTGTTGTTGGAGTATTTAGTATTAAAGAATTATTTGAAAAGTCTTTAGATGAATTTTCTAGTCAAGGGGATGAATTTGACATTTATATTTACGATAGTTCAGCTTAGGAAAAGTTTTAGTAAAAAAATAAGAATGGGAAGAGGCGATCGCTTGTTTCCGCAAAGCAATTAAGTTAGCTCACGACTGGGAAAAGGTAAAACAGCATTTGGCAGATGGGGAAAATCAACTTCAGGATAAAATATATTACCAGGATTTATTCTGGATTTAACATTGATTTGGTAAGAAAAAAGTTATTGATTTATTCAAGAATAATAAAATCATCTTCAAAACCCTTGAATTTATTTCAAGCGTTTTGAATTTTCGCTATAAAAAACATCAAAGTACCATTAATATCTCCTCAATTTATTTGATTTTTCTGTTCTCTTATTAAGATTTCCGGATTTTGTTTAAAGTTACTGTTTGATAGTAATAGGAAATAAAAAATAGAGACGATGTCAAAAAATTCAACAATTTTTTCCCCACCCACACAACCACAAACAATAAATATTAAGCAAGCAAAAAATTTTTTCGGTTTAGGAAAAGTTTTAGCGAAAAAGGAAGAATGGGAGCAGGCGATCGCCGCTTACCAAAAAGCAATTAAGTTAGCTCCCGACTGGGAAGAGGTAAAACAGCATTTGGCAGATGTAGAAAATCAGCTTCAGCAGAAAATAGCGAATGGTGAACAGCAGGAAGAAGCTAGTGAGAAGTTAAGAATAGCAGGGAAGTTGGGGAAAATATTAGCCACACAAAGGAAGTCAGATTTAGAAAAAATTGCTGCTAGTAACACAATTAAAGTAGATTCAAATTTGGCAGATAATTACCATTTTCAAGGTGATGATTTGGTAGAAAAGGGAGAGAAAGAAGAGGCAATAAAGGTTTATAGAAAAGCCATTGAAATTCAACCAGGATTATGGGAATTGCATCATAAATTAGGTAATTTGTTACAGGAAAAAGAGGAGTTAGAAGAAGCTGTTGCTGCTTATAATAAATCGATAGAATTAAATCCGGATTTTTCTTGGTCTTATCATAATTTAGGGAATGTTTTAGTTAAGTTAGAAAAATGGGAAGAAGCAGTTAATACTTATCGTCAGGCTATTAAATTGAATCCGGATTTTGCTTGGGGTTATTATAAGTTGGGGGATATATTAGTTGAATTGGAAGAGTGGGATGAGGCGGTTAAGGTATATCGTCAATTTATGCAAATTCAACCAGACTTTCCTCCTCAAGTAGAGGAAAAATTAAATCAGTCATTGCATCAGCAAATTAAAGGGAAATTAGAGGAAGCATTGAGTTATTATCGACAAGCTATTGAGAAAAACCCAATGGATATTGAGAGTTATCAAAAAGCTTTAGAAATTAAGCCTGATGATGCTGAATTGTATTTTGGATTGGGTAATGCTTGGATTGCAAAAGGTGAAGAAGAAAAGGCGATTGTCGCTTTTCAAAAGGCAATTGAGAACAATCCCCAGTTTTCCAAGTATCATCAAAACTTAGGGCAGACATTGGAAAAAATGGGACGGGTACATGAGGCGATCGCTGCTTTTAGGAAGACAGTGGAATTAAATCCTCATGGGGTTTTATCTCTAATTAATTTGGGGAAACTGTTACGGAGTCAGGAACAATCTGAGGAGGCGGTGGGTTATTTGTGGCGGGCAGTTAAGTTGCATCCAGAACCTACTGTGCTTTGGCAGCAGTTTGGAGATCTTTTATTGCAGTTTCGAGAGAGAGAGGAGGTAGAGGAAGTATATCAAAAAGCTATAGATATCCATCCTTCTTTTAATTTAAAAAAAGAACTAAACATCAATGACAACTATGACAAATATACTTCTCCAAGAGTTGGAGTTTGCGTACATATTTTTTACAGCCATATGTGGGAAAGAATTAGTAAATATCTTGAAAACATAACTGTCCCTTATGACCTTTTTATTACCTGTCCTTTAGAAAAAAAATCAGAGGTCTCAGCTCTGGTAAATAAAAATCATCAAAATGCTCAAATCAAGGGCGTAGAAAATATAGGAATGGATGTGGCTCCATTTATCAAATGCATCAAGGAGTTTGAGTTGTGGCACTATGATGTGGTTTTAAAACTGCATACAAAAAATGATAAATCGTTTATTAGAAAAGAACAGGGAAATATCCTTTTCCAAGGGACGCTAGGATCGCAAGCTCTGGTCAATCATATTTTGAATAATTTTGCGATAGATGATGAACTGGGTATGGTTGGCCCCGATTATCTTTATCGTTCGGCGCAATACTTGATGTATGGCAATAGGTGTTTTGTAGACAACTTTAGAGAAGTTCTTAATCTTGAAAGCTATCAAGGTGACTGGGGATTCTTTAGTGGTACTATGTTCTGGATTCGAGGGTCGCTTTTACGAAACCTAGCAGATGCTTCCCATTGGATTCTGAAGTTGTTCGTTACATCTGAAACATCAATTACAGGAGGAGATGGTACATCAGCGCATGCATTTGAACGACTCTTCGGGTTATTACCAACTGCTAGTGGAATGAAAACGGGTCTCACTTATCGTCGTGACTCTAGTGCTACTGAATTTGTTTTACAAGTACCTGAAACTGATAATCTCTTGAACAAGCCATTGCGCTATGCCTGTACAACGGATCATCTTCTGCGATCTGCCAATGCAAAAGACTGGGCAAAAATAGTTTCAAAATCAGATTTTTTTGACGAAAAATATTATCTCGAAAATCTGAAAGAAAAATACATGGTTGAGATCGCAACAAGAAGCCCAGCAACTCACTTTATTTTATATGGCGATCCCGAAGGTTACGATCCCAGTGACAAGTTTTCGACTGCATATTATCATTTGCGGTATAAAGATATACGCGAGCGCAAACTACCTGCCTTGGTTCACTACATACAACATGGGATGAAAGAGGGGCGTACAGCCTTACCTTCAAACGAAAACTGGCTTGAATTGGCGGAGCAAGAAAACTTATTTTCTGAAACTTGGTGTCAACAGACTTATTCCGATCTCGATTTAAATGACTCAACACCAAAAAAGACATACATGATTAATGATGACTGGCAGAGTCGTGCCACGAGTCAAAGTTTTGATCCAAAATTGTTACCTATAGTAAACAATAAATGCAAAGATATTCAAAAATATCCGCTTATAGTATATCTGTCTGAATACGCTTTATCAGAGTATGCCCTCTATGATGCTGTTAGTCGGTCTTTCAGTAACAAAGACTTTTATATTATTCCTAAAATTGTGGAGCAATTGCACCAGAATTTTGGTGAAACCCGTGCCTCACTTGAGGCATTAGGAACCAGCTTGATTCTACAAAAAAAATGGGACGAAGCACGCTCGGTTTGGACCAGGGTATGGGATCATTTTCTCAACGGTAGTTTTGTGGAAAGATATAAATCTTCTGTCATCCAATACGACATAACTAATGCCAACATCAAAAGTAGCTTTAGAGATGTTGATGGTTTATGGGTGTACAACCATGATTCACAGAATTACCGAGTGTGTATATACACATCATTATATGGAGATCGTGATGACCTGCTTCCAATAATGTCTACGGCTAAAGGTGTTGACTATATCTGCTTTA
Organism: Okeania sp. SIO2F4; assembly: GCF_010672385.1. Lineage (GTDB taxonomy): Bacteria > Cyanobacteriota > Cyanobacteriia > Cyanobacteriales > Microcoleaceae > Trichodesmium. The sequence goes on along the minus strand of NZ_JAAHGT010000003.1, from coordinate 11,406 downwards.
CAGACAGACCTCGCAAATCACAAGGATGGCAGCTTCGAGTCGTCGATCCAGGCTTAGCTGATAGCAACTTAAATGCAAAAATCTTTAAGATACTTCCTCATATTTATCTCCAGGAATATGACTATTCCCTCTTTGTGGATGCCAATACACTTTTCTTGGGAAGAATCAATGATTTACTCAAAAAATGTTTATCTGGATCGGATTTTGTGATGTGGAGGCATCCTGTACGAAATGATGTTTACTTAGAAGTAGCAACAATTATGGCTCATCGCAGACATGAACCTGACGGATTAATAGAGCAGATAGAAGCATACGCAAATTCTGGCTTTCCGAGAAAATCAGGTATGGCAGAAGGTTCTTTCATTTGGCGCAAACACAATAATCAGGTGATTGCTTCTTTTATGGATGAATGGTGGCAGCATATCCAGAATTATACGCGCCGAGATCAAGTCAGTTTAGGATATTTGATGTGGCGTAACGGCTTGCGTCCATCAGTTCTTCCTGATGAACTTGGAACATCTAGAAATAATATATATTTTAATAAAATTTCTCATAAAAAAGAAGTATATGAAGTCAATAAATATTCAAATACTGTCAATGATTCTAGAGATTTTTCTTGGAAAAAGTCAGATGTAGTTTTTTTATATAATCCTAAGTTCGCCAGTTCCGGATCGACAGTTATGCGAGGGGAACAACTTTCGAGTCTAGTTCGACCTCATCTGGAGAATCAGATGGTGTTTTATACAAGCGATGATGATGTTCGTGAACAAATTTTGTTCCTCACTAAGGGCTACCTAGCATCATCAACGCCTGAACAGCTAGAGCAACTTAAGAAACGAAACAACATCATTATTGCAGATTTTGTTGATGCTGTACCAGAGGAGGCAATCGTGGAAAGTGTAGATGTATTGGTTGCTGCTTCTCTTTCTGCTTATGTAGACTATTGCGACAGGTGGCCTGAAAAAAAGATACATTACATCACACATCATGCCGATCCAAGAATTGTGGCGAACAGACCTGATTGTCTGAATAAAAGACCTCATATTGGGTATTTTGGTGAAATTGCCAACACAATTAAGTCAGATAAAATCCAAGAATTCGTAGACTTCTACTTAGTTGATACTAGCAGCCAAAATTCTACCTCTTGGATTAATCATATTTCGGAATATAATTGTCATTATGCTGTCAGAAAAACAAGAAAAATTGATGGTAATAAGCCCTTTACAAAAGGCTTTATTGCTGCACATTGCGAATCAAATATTATCGTACAAGAATCGGCTACTGATGTTAAATACTATCTGGGAGCTGATTATCCATATCTTTTACCTGATAACCCTGATGAAGCAGACATATTGGATATCTTACAACGTATCCATACACAGTATGGAGGAAGGGAGTGGAATTATGGTCTAGAAATTATGAGGGAGGTGCGCGATCGTAGTTCCCATGAACGAGTTATACGAGATTTTAAAGAGCTGTTGAGTTCGCTTTAAACTGGAGTTGCAATCGATACAAAAACATCAAAATTCTTAGCACATTAATTAAAACAGAACAAAAATGGATATGACTTCAAACCAAACATCACCAACTTTTATATTCAAATGGAATCTTGATTGGCCTAATGAAAAGACATTGAGGAATTGTGATAGGGAATCTAAAGTAGAATTTCGTGGATGGGTGCTTGCCAAAGGCAATTTACCCGTGCGTCTTGTCCTTCGTCAAAATGGAGTGAATCAGTTTTACGATCTCAACGAGAGTCGGCCAGATGTCATCCGAAAAATTCTTAATTTATCAGAGAAAAATCATTCAAAAGAAATGTGTGGATTTAGGCATAGCATTGCCTTGTCTGGTAATTTTGATTTTGGTTTTGAAAAAAATAAGGAACAGATTCAGTGGATACGTTCATTTGATTTTCTCGAAAAAAATGAAATCAAAAAACTACAAATAAATCCAGAAATTGAAATCTTTGAAGATCGAGCAGATGCCAATCATAGCCAAGATGTTTATCTCTTTATTCATATTCCTAAAACAGCCGGAACCTCTTTTAGGAAAGGATTAGAAAAGCAGCTTGGCTCTTCTCGAATTCTATATGACTATGGAGCCAGATCTTCAGTTACGAGTCCAATTATTCAATCGTCTATTTACAGAAAATCTATCGATGGAACATCACTACAGGAATATATTCAGGAGCAAAGTATTAACGTCATAGGAGGGCATATTAATCAACACCATATCAAATACTATTGTTCTATTTTGGGTAAAAGAACCAAGTTAATTACATTTTTAAGGGAACCAATTAGACGTTGCTTATCTGACTATTTTCATCACGTTTATCATTATAATTATTCGGGAGATATACAAGAGTTTATTTTCAAAAAGAACAAGTCAAATTTACAATCCAGAATGTTGAAAGAAATTGAACTTGAAAGTTTGTATTTTGTGGGAATTACAGAGAAATACAATGATTCGGTTGATTTTTTTAATCGTATTTCTCAGAATTCGATTCCATCACTGACCCTGAACAAAAATAAAAAGATACAAGATTTCCTAAAACAAATCCCTGAGCAAACTTTGGATTTCGTAATAAAACAAAATGAAAAAGATCTGGAATTGTACAAAAATGCTGTAGATATTTTTGAACAAAAATTATCTGGGATTGATAGTGATTTGCCATCGTCTGTTTAAATAGTAATTAGCAAATATAATTAAAATATGAAAACTTGGGAACACTACCTAGAACAAGCCAAACATTTCTACAAAAATCAGAACTGGTCAGAAGCGATCGCTGCTTACCAACACGTTCTCGAACTCAACCCCAATTTCCCAGGAATACATCAAAGAATCGGGGATGCTCTACAACAACAAGCAAAAGCAGAACAAACTAATCTGCTTAACTTTTACAAACAGAAAATTCAACAAAACCCAGACGATCTACAAATCTACTATCAAGCATTAGAAATTTCTCCCAATGATGCCGAAATTTACCTGGGGTTAGGAAAAGCGTTTGCCAAAAAAGGATTATTTGACCGCGCTCAACTTGCCTATCAAAAAGTTCTCCAATTCCAACCCAACCATCCCTTAGCAGAGAGTTTTCCATCTGCTCAAAATTCCTTAAGTTCCCTAACCCCATCTCTTCCCCAAACCCCCCAACTAGACCAAGCAAAACAAACTCTTGATACTCTTAACCAAATCGCTCTTGATAGTTTCCTCAATACCAACTCTCAACTAAATTTTCCCCTGGTTGAACATCCAGAAATTAGCATCATTATTATTCTCTATAACCGAGCAGAAGTTACCTTAAGTTGCTTATACTCCCTTTTGAGAAACCCCTTTCAATCTTTTGAACTGATATTAGTTGATAACAACTCCACTGATACCACCCGTCAACTGCTACAACAGATAAACGGGGCAAAAATTATTCTTAATCATCAAAATTTTCATTATCTCCTGGGATGTAACCAAGGCAGCAAAATTGCTCAAGGAAACTATCTGCTATTTTTGAATAATGATGCTCAAATTCTCGGCAATAGTATTCCCTCCGCTCTGGAAACCATAAAATCTTCAGATGATATTGGTGCAGTAGGTGGAAAACTAATCCTTCCCGATGGCACCCTCCAAGAAGCGGGAAGTATCATTTGGCAAGATGGAACTTGCTTAGGATATGGACGTGGAAACTCACCTACTGCACCAGAATATCAATTTAAACGTACTGTTGATTATTGTTCCGCAGCTTTTCTCTTAACTCGACGGGATTTGTTTTTACAATTAGGAGGATTTGATGAAGATTATCAACCAGCTTATTTTGAGGAAACTGACTATTGTGTGCGACTACAAAAATTAGGGAAAAAAATTATTTACGACCCTAATGTGAATATTCTCCACTATGAGTTTGCTAGTTCCAGTAATACAAGTTCCAGCAAACAGGCGATCGCTCTGATGGAAAAAAATCAAAAGATATTTCAACAAAAACACAAAGAGTGGTTTTCGTCTCAATATCCTACCGAACTGAAGAATTTAATATTTGCTCGCACTCAAGCTAGAGAAAAACAAAAACGCATATTATTTATTGATGATAGAATTCCTCATCCTTGGATAGGTTCTGGTTATACCCGCAGTCATTCTATTCTCTGTAATCTTGTTAAATTAGGCTATTTTGTTACCCTTTATCCAGGGGATATACGTCATATTGAAGATTGGTCAACTATTTATTCAGATATTTCCCAAACTGTTGAAGTTATGCGGGGATATGGGTTAATTATGTTAGAAGATTTTTTAAGAGAACGCAAAGGATATTATGACTTAGTTTTTATTAGTCGTCCCCATAATATTAAACATTTAAACTCTATTTTAGCGAAAGAAAATCTCCTCAAATCAGCCAAAATTATTTATGATGCTGAAGCAATTTTTAGTATCCGAGACTATGAATATAAACGTTTAAATAAAATTCCTTTTACTGAAATAGAGCGTCAAAAAGCTATAACAGAAGAAATTCAGCTAGCTAAAAATAGTCATCATATTATTACTGTTTCTTCCCAAGAAAAACAACAATTTCTTGCACAAGGTTATACTAATGTCAGTTTATTAGGTCATTCTCTGTCAATTAATCCTACTCCTAAAACTTTTGCAGAAAGAGAAAATTTACTGTTTGTGGGTTCAATTTATGAAAAAGAATCTCCTAATGCTGATTCTATTTTATGGCTAACTTCAGAAATATTTCCTTTGATTCAGAAACAACTTGGTCAAGATATTGAATTGATAATTATTGGGAATAACACTGTAGAAGAAATTGAACAAAAAGTAAATAGTTTAAACAATCAATCAATCAAAATTTTAGGAAAAGTAGATGATTTAACACCATTTTATAATCAGGCGAGATTATTTGTAGCTCCCACTCGATATGCAGCAGGAATTCCTCATAAAGTACATGAAGCAGTAGCTTATGGTTTGCCAATTGTGACTACATCTTTAATTGCTCAACAGTTAGGATGGAAAAATGAAACAGAATTATTAGTTGGTGACGATCAGATAAATTTTGCTCAACAATGTATCAAACTTTATCAAGATTCAGCTTTGTGGAATAAACTTAGAAAAAATGCCATGAAGCGAGTTGAAACTGAATGTTCTCCTGAATTTTTTTCAGAAACTTTAAAGTCTATCTTAAAATCTTGGGAAAATTAGAGAGAGAATTTAGAAAGATTTGCCAATGACTGAAGATAGAATACTTTTTTATACCGAATTAAGCGGATTTGATATTAGAGACTGTTTGTAAAAGGAATATTAAATCTAGGCGTAGTAGACTGTTTCATCTTAAATGTTGCAATAGATGTAGGTTGGGTTGAGGGACGTAGCAAGATCCCGTCAGGGTAACCCAACAACAATCTTTCTCCTCTACTCCCCTACTCCCGTACAGACGTTGCATGCAACGTCCCTACTCCCTAATACCATTTTGAAAAAATAATTTTACGAATAATAGAGGCGATCAAAAGATTTTATCTCAACGTTGGTTGAAGACCTGCGCTCTCCTGACAAGGGAGCGTCGGGATGAAAACCAATCAATCTTGCGGTTTTTCCAAAGCGTGTGCTATGCTTCAAAAAGGCTGCTGGGCTAGCAGTGTCAGTCTGTGGAGCGACCGTAAGACCGAAAAGAGGCTTGACCTTGGAGGCTGGTGCATTGTTAGCGCAGCTCCTCTGCAAGAGGCAGCAGAAAGCCCTAATCAGCGATGGTTAGGAATCCCGCGCTGTCACGCAAGTGCAGCGTCGGGAGGATGTCAAAGGAGATATCCCTTTCACAAAAAAGGTGATTTCAGACCTAAAAAATGGTATTTAAACCATTGATTCTGACTCCTGACTCCTGAATTCCCCTCTTGGGAGGGGTTAGGGGTGGGTTGACTCAAACAAAAATTCCCTAGCTATTTGTAGCAAACATTTATCAAATTGGTATAATGTACAGTTTTAGCTGTGTCGGTTCAGTAGTAGACTGACACAGCTAATTTTGTGCATTAGAAAATGGGGGGATGGGGTGATGGGGTGATGGGGAGATGGGGTGATTACGAAAAAAGTTAATGCACTATTTTAGGTGTGTCGGTCCAGTAGGGTGGGTTAGGGGACAATACTTATGAGTCGTGAAGCCAAACTCAACTGGGAGCTGTAACCCACCGAATATACTGAAGATTAAGACAGGGTATTGGCTTAATCTTTGCTTGTGCATTCAATCTCTTATACATATTTTAGTCAACAGTTAATCACTTCTAGGTTTGTCTTCCTGCCAAACCAAAGAAAGGTTGTAGTGTGGCCATAAATTCAATGGCTAATATGATCTCCGGATAATAAGTGATAAAAAAGTTTTTGTTTGTAGTAGGGTTTGAGCCACTGAAATATGTATTTTGGGGCTAAAGCTCTACTACGAAGCTCTAATTATAACTATTCAACCGGATATGATATAAATTATTGGCTTCTCTTTTACTGGCCATCGGGTACATTTAACAGCAAAATTATACTAATTGAAGAAACAATTAATGCCCTTAATAAACCTAAAGAATAGGGTAAAATTCAAGTAGTAGGTGTTTGTAAATTTTTGAAAGGTAATTACTATCATACTAAACTTTAATTTTACCGAATAATTAAGGTTTAAAGCCTCTCACTCGCCGTGGAGAAACAAGAAAAAATTTTCATGATTAGTCAATCTTATCCATTTTCAAGGAGAGGTAAGAATTAATAATTAATTATTAATTCTTGAAAGGTATTTTATCCTTCAAAAAATCATCGGGTGCAAAAAATGAATGTTAAGCAAGCAAAGAATTTTTTCTGCTTAGGAAAAGTTTTCGTGAAAAAGGGAGAATGGGAGGAGGCGATCGCTGCTTACCACAAGGCAATTAAGTTAGCTCCTGACTGGGAAGAGGTAAAACAGTATTTGGCAGATGCAGAAAATAAGCTTCAGCAGCAAGAAGCTAGAGAGAAGTTGACAATAGCGGAGCAGTTTGGGCAAATATTAGCTACACAAGGGAAGTCGCATTTAGAAAAAGTTGCTTTTGGTAATAGAATTAAAGTAGACTCAAATTTGGTAGATGATTACCATTTACAAGGTGATACTTTGGTAGAAAAGGGAGAGAAAGAAGAGGCAATAAAGGTTTATAGAAAAGCAGTTGAAATTAAACCGGAATTATGGGAGGTGCATCATAAATTAGGGAACTTGTTGCAGGAAAAAGAGGAGTTAGAAGCGGCTGTTGCTGCTTATGATAAATCGATAGAATTAAAGTCTGATTTTCCTTGGGGTTATTATAAGTTGGGAGATGTGTTGGTTAAGTTGGAGGAGTGGGATGGGGCAGTTAGTGCTTATCGTTGTGCTATACAGCTAAATTTTAACTTACCTTTTATTGAGGATAAATTAGCAAACTCACTACACAAACAAGCAAGAATAATTCAAGAACTTGCATTTAACTATTATCTAAAAGCTATTCAAAAACATCCACAAAATATAGAACTATATTACAAAGCTTTGGAAATTAAGCAAGATATTAATTTGTGTTTCGACTTAGCTAGCATTTTGGCTCAAAAAGCTAAATTTGATGAAGCAATAATTATCTACCAAAGTATCACAGAAATTGATTCTAGTAGTTATGAAGCTTATTTGCAATTAGGAAATTGCCTAACAAAGCAAAATAAGTTTGATATTGCTATTAGTATGTATAAAAAAGCTCTAGAATTAAACAAACAATTATATTGTTTGTTAGCAAAAATAGAAGAAGTAAATTTAACCCGAACACAGTGGGATGTCAAATTAACAACGGTATATAAGTTAGCTATAAAATATAACCCTAATTGTTTTAAGTATTATGATGAAATTGGAGATATCTTTATTAAAGATGAACAGTTAGATGAAGGGATTTACTGGTATCGTGAAGCACTTAAGATTAAACCGTTTAGTTGGGAAACATATCAAAAATTAGGTGATATTTTTTCGCGAAAAAGAAATTATGAAGATGCTATTCTAATGTATAAGTCTGGATTGGAAATACAACCAGAATCAGTTGATATATATAAAAAAATCAAACAAGTTATTGAAGAAAATTATGCTATTACTAATAATTCAAAATATTATATAGACAGTTATCAAGATGCAATCAAAAGATTTCCCGATAGTTCCGAGATTTATTGGGTACTTGCTCAAGAATTGGATAGACAAAATAATATTGACTTAAGTCTAAGTTATTATAATTATGCTATTAGCATAGAACCAAAATGTTTTTTATTTAATTATAGTATGGGAAATGCTCTAATTAAAAAGATGGAATGGGGGGAAGTTGATATTCCAAGTAAACAATATCTCTGTGAGAAAGCAATTAAGGTATATAAAAATGCTATTGATATCAACCCAAATTACACCAAAACTTACCAAAAACTGGGAAATGCTCTGGCTAAACAAAGTCGCTTTGAAGAAGCAGCTGCAGTTTACAATAGTTTAATTCAAATTTATCCAGACTATTTCATTGCCTATCATCAGTTAGGAAATTTACTAATGAAGCAAGGAAAATTTCAAGAAGCAATAGAAAATTACCGTTACGTTATTACACTTAACCCCAAATTTCATGGAGTGTACAATCTACTCGGAGAAGCATTACAACAAGAAGGTCAATTAACCGAGGCAATTGCTTGTTATAAAAAAGCCATTCAACTTAGACCTGATATTGGTATAGGTGTATATAAAAAACTTGCTGAAGCTTTAGCTCAAAAAAAGTTCATTAATTCAGTCTAGTTAAAATATTTTTGCTTCCTATAAAAATAATGCTCGTAAGCATTCAGTTATTAGCAGTCAGGTCTCAGCTTTTTAATAAATAAAGCAGGCAAACGAAATAGTTCTACATATATAGCAATCCTATTTTATTAGTGTCCAAAATCTTGTCGTTTTTTGGGAATAGGCAATGGTCAATGGGCAAGAGTTTCGGAGTTTATTTCTAGTTTTTGAATTGTTACAACCTATGGGCGGATTGCTATATCCATATTCTACCTTTAAAGGTAGTGAAGCTAATAGCTAATAGCTGACCACTGAATGCTTACCAAAAAATTAAGGTATAAAGTCTCTCCATTGATGGAGAAAACAGAAAAAAAATTCCTTTTAGCCAATCCTATTCTTTATAAGAAGAGTTCAATAATGGATAATTGATAATGGATAATTGATAATTACCTCTCCCTAAAACGGATTGGATTGAATAATACCATTTCTCAAAAACTTTTCTACATTTGATTGAGTAGGGACGTTGCATGCAACGTCCGTACGGGAGTAGGGGAGTGGGTAGGGACGTTGCATGCAGCAGACCTACGGGAGAAGTAAAAACAACAATAATTAATGTTAAACTTGCTCAAAAAACACAAAAAAGTAATTACCTTAGTTTAATTACTTAATAACTGAAGTTTTATCCAAGGTCTTGCGTTATTTTTGGGAATTGGTATAAAAGGAAAAAATTTATTTCTCTTGGTTGATTGGATATGGCTAGGTTTCTGATGCATCCCATCCTGACGGACTGCGAGCAATTCATGTCGCGAAGCGTTAACGAAGTTGTGCGTTAGCTAAACAACCGCTTTTTTCCCTTGAAAGGGGAGGCTTTACAGCGCTTTTCGCTCTTGATGAACCACATCTTCACAAGCAAAAATCGTGTAGGGGCGATTCGCGAATCGCCCCTACTGTGGTATACCGTGCAGGAAAACCGCTGTAAACCTGAATTATTGAATTATTGAATTATTAATTATTAATTATTAATTATTGAACAATACTCTACCTTAGCTAATGAAAAAATATAGCTTTTAATAGGCTAAAATGCAGAATTATATGAAATACGTTAATGTTTGCTACTAAAGATTGATGGGGTGATGGGGGGATAGGGTGATGGGGGGATAGGGTGATGGGATGATTCGTATATTTGCAGAATTTTTTGTATTTCATATTATTATATTTGTCAGGAGTGAAAAAATTATGAATATATCTGAGATACAACAAAAACTTTCTAGTAAAACCTTGATATTTCCCCATATTCCAAAAACAGCAGGTACTACTCTACGTTCTGTGATTTTAAGTCAGTATTCTCAAGAAAAAGTACACTTCCTTAAAGTTAGCCAAACTCCTCTTGAAGCAGCCCAAAAGATATCTGAGTCTGATAATAAAAGGGTTCATTGTTATGTCGGACATATGCCATACGGCCTTCATAAATATTTAGCTAAACCAGCAATTTATATAACTCTTATTCGAGAACCAGTCGATCGAATTATTTCCATGTATTATTTTATTCGTGAAGAACCAGCTCATCGACTACACAATGAATTTTTGTCTAAAGATATCAGCTTAGAAGATTTTGTACTGTCTAGAAATTGCCCTAGAAATGAACAGGTTAAGAAAATAGCAGGCTCAATGGTAGGAAGTGCTAAAGAAACTATGGATTTAGCTTATCAAAATATTTGTAATCACTTTTTAGCAGTGGGAACACAAGAAAATTTTGATGATTTTTTACAAGTTTTACAAAAAATTTTGGGTTGGAAAAATAAATCATATACAAAACAGAAAGTAACTAAAAATAGAAAGAATAAACGAGAAGTATCTCAAGAGTTAATTGACATTATCAAAGAAAGAAATGGGATGGATATTGCGTTTTACAACAATTTAAAAAATAAGTTTACAATCAAAAATTTTGATTATATTGTATCTAGAACTACCAGTAAATTAATAAAAAATGAATGGTAATTAGAGACTGTTTTTCATTAATGGATAATGGATAATGGATAATTGATAATTACCTCTGGTTAAAACCGCTCGGGAATTGAATATAAGGAAACATTATTTCTTCTTTTCCCCTTGAAAGGGGAGACTAATAAAGCTGAATTATTTAATTAATAATTAATAATTGTTAATTATTCGGTAAAAGGAATATCAAAAATTATTTCCCCCTACTCCCGTACGGGCGATTCGCGAATCGCCCCTACTCCCTCTTTTCCGGAGAGGTCTAATTAAAACTTTTGCAAGAGATCTATTATGTGAAGCCTCCTTATTGCAGAGGTACTCAATTGCGCAGTTACAACCATAGGAGGCTAACTGATAACTGAAATGACCACTACTAAATTATGATCAAAATTCTTCATATCATTCGTCAAGCTTCTGTTGGAGGAGCTTTCCGCTCCCTAATAGCTACGGCAAAATATTTATCACTTTTTTCAGATTATAAACAACGTATTGTTTCTCTGATTTCTGCCGATCCAGTTGCTATTAAAATAGCGGAAGAAGCTGGTATAAATGTAATAGCTCTGCTAAATCGCGAGGCAATTCTACAGGAAATTAGCAATGCAGATATAGTACATTTGCATTTTTGGAATACCCCAGAAATCTATGAGCTTATACGCTCTGGACTTCCACCAATGCGACTA
>NZ_JAAHGT010000299.1 GCF_010672385.1 Okeania sp. SIO2F4 | reverse complement strand
TCAATTTTTAAACCATCTTGGAGAATTTTTTGTATCTCTTCCCTCACTTCAGAACTGAGATTACTCTTTTCAATACCATGATTAATCTGATTTTCTATTAACTGATTCGGTGTAGTTACTGCTGGAGATGAATAATTAGAATTTGGCGTATTTAAGGTAAATTTTTCCGGTTCCTTCCTTTGTGTTTGAGAAACACCGAATAATCGAGATTTATTATATTCTTCAACTAACCGTAATTCTCGAATACGTTGTTGTTCTCCAACCATAATTTTTCCATACTCTCTCAGATGAGAGAAATTAAAATTAGGTTGAGGAAAATCAGGAATTTTTTCTGTAGAATTTACTACCCGTCTGGAAATTTTTTCTATACCTACTTGATGAATAAAATCACGAATCTGTTCATCATATATCCGACTGCGTAAAGCACTAAAAAAATCTATAGCTTGGTCAGAAAATTCATCTACTAAACTCTCAATATCTCCAGCAGAAAGTTGATCTGTTTTAAATATCCCAGCCACTATACCAATTCTATCTTCTTTACTTGGTTCCCAATAAAATTTCTCCATTCGACCATCCCTAATTAAAGGTGCATAAAGAGTAGAAAAATCATTTCCAGTCACAATAATTGGGATTCGATGTAGAGGAGTTTCATCATAACTACCAGGTAATTGTACATTAGTAGGATTATCAGCAATATTCATCAAAGTAGCATTTACCAATTGAGTATTTACTGTATATTGAGTACCCGCATCAAATCTACCAGCACCTGCATCTAAGTCATTAATAAATAAAGCGCACATTCGACCTTGAACTTTGATTTTTTCTGATGCTTCTCGATAACGTAAACGTAATAAACGTGCAGGATCTCCTGCATCTTTACTTTCTAATTCTCCGCCAGATATTGTGACAGGTTCTATTCCCATTTTTTCAAATACTAATTGGCATTGAAAGGTTTTTCCTTCTCCTTTTCGTCCGTGTATTCCTAATATTAAAGGTACTCTTACTCTAGGCAGGTCTAAGAAATTTTTGGTAATGTGAACTGCTAGTTTATCTATAAATCTAGGTGATATGTAATATGGCATTGGTTTTGATGTTTTTTTTGAGCAGAAAGAATAGTTTGATAGAGATTTTAAATATAGAATAATATTTGCAGTTTCTAGCAGTTTAGAATAGAAGGTTGGTCAAGCCAAAATAGCTAATAGAAACTTGGTATTGCAGATAATTAAATCACATCATTAATTTATTAATCTTCTCTTAGGGTTACTATATCAGTTTTATGGCAATATTTATCAAGTTAATGTTTGTTGAGGTTTAACATCACTCTTTGGGATTGAACCTCCTACCTTGGCAATTTTATGCATCTTGCCACAGTTAGTTATACCCATTGAAAAAAAATTACTACAAATAAGCTTTAAGTTGTAAGTGGTAGGTCTGAGTTAGGTACATCTTAAATCTTGTCAGCATTCATGAAACCAGTTTCTCATAATTTCTAATCCTAGCCTGTTATTTATAAAATTATTTTATCAATTTTGTATTAAGGGAAAGTATAGGGTTGTAAATATTATTATCTGGCAAAAATAAATTAGACCTACCAGCTTACGGGGGTAGGTTTTTCATATTTTGGTTGAGGCACTTATTTGTCAGATAAGAAGACAAGTAAACTGTAAGCATTCAGCCATAAGCTAGCCTCTTGCAGAGGAACTTCGTTATCAGCTATCAGCTATTAATTCATTGCCTTTAGAGCAGGAATTAGTATTGATAGATTTAAGGAGAATTAAAAGTATTAGAAAAAAAACTGACCTTGACAAGCGAGAGTGTATATTCATTATTTATGAAACAGCTAAAAGTTTACCGCAAGCTAACTGAATACTTACGGTAGACTCCGAAGATAATATCAAATAAAAATAGTCAATAATTACTATTTTGTCATTACTAATCAAACTCTTTGTTGTGCTCTTTTTATTCCTTTTTACCCCGTCACCCGATCGATACCCTTTTTTCAACAATTAATAATCACCTCTTATTCAAAAGAAGAGGATTGACTAAAAGGAAAATTTGGGAATTTTTTCTCCTTAAAAGGAGAGATTTTAAACCAAAATTGATTAATTAGGGTTTGCTGAAAAAGGCTTATCAGTGAGGGTAGGAATCAGGAGTCAGGAGAAATGGGAATTATGGATTAGCTAGGAGGAAGAATTATCCCTTGATTTTTCCGCACAGAAGTGCGGAAAATGCTAACTTTTTGCAGCTCTAGATACCGAAAAGCTGGCACTTTTTTCGATACTAAAAGGCTAAAGCCTTTATATATCAATGCTTTTACAGTTCATCAGCAACCCGTAATTATGAATTATTCGGTAAAAAGCCTAATCCTACCCCTACAATTAATCTTTTCCTGACTGCAACTGCTTCACATAGTGTTAGTTTCCAAATACTACATAAATATATTTTTGTCAATTGCTAGTTCAAGAGGGTGGAGAAAATTAGTTAGTCATCCTTCGATAAATTAAGAGAGATCGCCACCTAAATAACGACAGAATAAGGGTTTACAGGTTTCTTTTTTGATTAAGCAAAAACTTGCTTTTAGATTATAATGAAATTTATCATATCACGAAATTGAGTAAAACGGCTGAAAGTATTGAAACTTTGTTAGTTTATTCATCAATATTTTTCATAATTATTGTCAGGGATTGATGATAAAGTTTTAAATTTTAAAATACATAACCTGAAAAGTATAATTAAAACTGTTCAAATATCTCTGACCAGAATTGAGAGAAACATTCTGAGAAAAAGAAAGAAATCTATGATCTAGATGTCTTTCCCAAGTAACCTTGCAACCATTAATCAATCAGGTGACCAAAAAATAAGGTCTCAAGCCTCCCCTTTCAAGGGGATGAAAAAGCGGTCGTTTAGCTGGCGCACAACTTCGCACTTCGGCTGTCGCCGACATGAATGCGGAGCAGTCCGTAGGATGGGATGGCGTTTCGGCTGTCGCCGAAACGAAGTTTTGCGGAACGCAAAACGCCATATCCAATCGACCAAGAGAAATATTCTATTCAATATTTCAAGCCTCTAACTTCAGGTAGAGGTACTGATAACTGATAACTGATAACTGAAATGACTACTCCCACACTAAGCTGAGGCTATAGTTATAGTGTGGGCTTCTCCCTTCCCAGCCCAAGTAATGCTAAAGCTTGAAAAAAGTGCCAAAAAATTACTTAATTAATATATTCAATCAACTTTTCAAGCGCAGTAAAAAACCCAATTTCGTTTGTTACTTGAAACTGGGCTTTTTCAATAAAAATCAATATAAAAAATAACTAAAGAGGCTGTCTAGAAATCAACTTTTCAAAATGAGCTTGAGTTTGCTGCAACATTTGCTCACGACCATCTTTTGCTTGATTCAGAGAAGGAACTAAATTACGAGCGTGCAAAGTCATGTGAAATTGTAAATCAGCCACATATTCACTAACATCTTGATGTAAAGAACAAGATGGATATTGTTTAGTTTCTGAATTCAAAGTTTTCTCCTCCCCTAAATTGTTTGAGCTTATCTTTGATAAGGAAGGATAGCATGGAGATTCTCTCTATGTTGCAATTTAGTAATGAAGCTTAATATTTTTCAGTAAATAAAATTATATTTCTTTACATATTATGTAAAAAAAATTTATTAGGAAAATAAATATGTTCTAAAATAGCAACCGGGATATGTTAAAAGAAATCAAACAAAACATTCAACCATTAGCCATGAGCTATGAACTATGGGTTATTAACTTATTATCACAATAAGGAAGAATTAATATCCAAGAAAAATGAAAAGTTATGAATAAAAAGACGATAGGCTAACCCAAGTAAGTTATTACCTTCAAAAGCTGAATGCTGAATACTAATAGCTGAATGCTTAAATTAAGATTACCACTTTAATAAATTAAATTCTTCCATATCCACTGTGTCGCGGTTACGATAAATTGCTAAAACTATAGCTAAACCTACAGCAGCTTCAGCAGCAGCAACCGTAATTACAAAGACAGTAAAAACTTGACCTTTAATATTTTGAGCATCTAGGAAATTAGAAAAACCCATCAAATTCAAATTTACAGCATTGAGAAGTAACTCAATAGACATCAGCACCCTAACAGCATTACGACTGGTAACCAAACCATAAATTCCTATACAAAAAAGTGCTGCTGCCAATAACAGAAAATATTCCAGTTGCAATTGCATAAACTTATTAAACCTTTTAAATTACTGAATTAAGTAGTCAAGAAAAATTAATTGTACATTTGATGCTCAAATGAAGTAGGTAGGCTAAATTATTTTTTTTAGCTTTACCTATCAAGCATACAAGTATATTTTTCGTTCCCAGTTAAGTCTTCCCTACTTATAAATGTTAAATTAATTTGGCAAAAGTAATTAATTTTAACCTTTTTGAGCAGAACTTTCGCCAGAACTTGAAACTAATTCACGAGGACGTTCTGGCAAACTTAAAACAGGTGTTTGAGGCATATCAGTCGGTACTTCATCAGGCAAAATATCTCGACGAGCCAAAATAATAGCACCCACCATTGCCATTAACAAAAACACAGAAGCGAGCTCAAAAGGAAGTAAAAAATCACTAAAAAAGTGTTTGCCAATTAATACGATTGAACTTTCACCAGCAACAGCTCCACTAACAGGAATTGACCAAGAAGTAGACAAAACCATTGTACTTAGCAAAGCAAACAAGCCAATACAAACTAAACCTGTAGCTGCCTTTCTCAACCAAGCATTAGGCAAAACTTTAAAATCTTCTCTTTTATTTACAAGCATAATCGCAAATAAAATCAAGACATTAACAGCCCCAACATAAATCAAAACTTGGGCAGTAGCTACAAAATCAGCATTTAATAAAAGGTATAAACCAGAAATGCTCAGAAACACTCCACCCAAAAGAAAAGCTGAGTAGACAATATTAGAAAATAATACTACTCCTAAAGCTGCCCCAATCATCATTACGGCTAAAATAACGAATGAAACAAATTGAACCCCTTGTGCTAAATCCACTTTTTATTCCTTTAAATATGTCTGAATTTTGAATGATATTTTGTTCATTAGTAGTTATTAGTTGTTGGAGGCTGAAAATTACGTTAACCATTTAACAACTAATAACTAAATAAGTAATACAGCAGATTCCGTACTAATGAGGTACAACTTAACAATCGGGAATTTTTTGTCTATTCCCTATTCCCTATTCCCTATTCCCTATTTCCTATTCCCTGTTCCCTAAAAGCATAAATATAAGTACCTCATAACAGCGGGAAGTGCTGTAACTATTTTTCTGTTGTCTCTGCTGGTGGCTTTTCAGCTTCTATTTGTTCCAGAATTTCTTCAGGGCGGAGACCAGCACGACGGGAAGTATGAGGAACTGTATGAGGGTCAATAACTCCTTTAGGCAAGTAAGCTAGCTCTCGCATCGGAGTAACCATTGGGTCATTTGTCACCTTGTATGGTAATCTACCCAGAGCAACGTTATCGTAATTCAACTCATGGCGGTCATAAGCAGCTAGCTCGTATTCTTCTGTCATGGATAGACAGTTAGTAGGGCAATATTCTACACAATTTCCACAGAATATACAAACACCAAAATCAATACTGTAATGCTTGAGCTTTTTCTTTTTACTTTCTTTGTTAAATTCCCAATCCACTACAGGTAAATTAATCGGACAAACCCTTACACAAACTTCACAGGCAATACACTTGTCAAATTCAAAGTGAATTCTACCTCTAAATCTTTCAGAAGGAATCAACTTTTCGTATGGGTATTGTACAGTAACAGGGCGACGGCGCATATGGTCAAAAGTGACAGATAGACCTTGACCAATATATTTGGCAGCTTGAAGAGTTTCTTTAGCGTAATCGCTTACTTGGTTGAGGAATTTGAACATGGGTTTTTGCTTGATAAAACTTAGAGTGACAATATAGCGCTACGCGCAAGTCAGAAGTTAGAAGTCAGAAGTCAGAAGTCAGAAGTAATCCCTGAATGAGTTTCAGCATTTATAAATGTCCTAATCTTTGCTTCGACTGCAATATTAGCTTTAACTATGGCTTACTTTTTGGCGAAGTATATTGTCAATTTATTAACTGCATCACAGAGGATATTAGCAACTCTGCTCAGAAATATAGTTAACCAAAGTATATTTGAGATTTTAGATATAGTTTAATCAAAAAATCTCAAATCAGCTATTGATTTATCCGCCAAAAGCAAATGGGAAAGCTAACTTTAAAGCCGCAGTTAATAGCAAGTTAACCAAAGCCACTGGCAACAAGAACTTCCAACCTAAGTCTAATAATTGGTCAATTCTGACCCTGGGTAATGTCCAACGTAACAAAACTGCTACAAATACAAGTAGATAAGCTTTGATTAAGGTCATAATAATACCCAAAGTGGCGTTAGTTATTTGTAACCAAGGAGTCGTATCACTCACTCCAAACAAATTAGATAAAAGTTCTACTGGAATTGGAGACTCCCAACCACCCAGATATAAAATCGCCACAAATAGGGAAGATAAAACCAAATTGACATAAGAAGCTAAATAATATAAAGCAAATTTCATGCCAGTATATTCAGTCTGATATCCAGCCACCAATTCTTCCTCTGCTTCTGGAAGGTCAAAAGGAAGACGTTCACATTCTGCCAATACTGCTATCCAGAAAATTATGAAACCCAATGGTTGTCTCCAAATATTCCATCCCAAGATGCCATAACTTGATTGTTGTTCAACTATATCAATTGTGCTGAGACTGTTGGACATCATTACAACTGCCAATACAGCCAAAGCCAAAGGAATTTCATAACTAATAGATTGTGCTGCTGCTCGTAAACCCCCAAGTAGAGAATATTTGTTATTAGAAGCATAGCCAGACATTAGTAGTCCAATAGGCTGAATACTGGAAAGGGCAATCCACAAAAATATTGCTACTCCAAGGTCTGTAATTACTAAATTTTGTCCAAAGGGCACCACTAGGTACGAAAGAAATACAGGTATAGCTACAATTACAGGTCCTAATGTGAATAGTAAGGGATCTGCTTTGGCCGGAACAACGTCCTCTTTGAAAACTAGCTTCAGACCATCAGCGAGGGGTGCGAGAGTCCCTAAAGGGCCAATAAATTCAGGGCCGATTCTTTGTTGCGCTGCCGCAGAGATTTTTCGCTCTAGCCACACTGTTACTAGAACGCCGACAGTAGCACCAACGATCATTAATAACATAGGGAATGGTAGCCATAGAGTTCTAGCTATTTCTGAGGATAAGCCCAAATCTACGAGGGCTTGAATAAATGTTCTTTGTAGATCGATTCCTGAATTCATTTAGAGTAGGATTAAATAAGTATTATTACTTTGCTTGTTGATTGTATCAGAAAGATAGAGTTCTGGGATAAGTTAAACCTGATATTTTTATAGGGCGGATATAGTTCGGCTCCCACAGTCAAAATAGATAACATTGAAATTACCTATTTTGACAATTTTAGTTAATCGATAGATGCCAAAATTAATGAGTTATGCAATACATAATATATAGCATTCTTTAGTATGGTAAAGTACATTAATTTCTGTCAATCCAAAACTGATAAATTATATTTATTGATAATTATAAATATAATTAGAATCAGATAGAAGCTGTCCTAAACTTTCGGCTTTGCTTGTTGCTATTTCTATAATTTTAGTATTTTTAAAACAAGTTTGTGTCGTAAAAAAAGCCAACACCATCAAAACTTTATTTTGTGCAATTACAGGAACAGAAAAGCCACTTTTTACTCCAAAAGCTTGCGCAATTTGATTGCGTAAAAAATATCCCTCAGATTCAATAGTGACGTCTATAATCCATTCCGGTTGTTTGAATAACCAAACTCGTCCTGGTAAACCTTCACCTCTAGATAATATAAAATCTTGACTACAAATCCAAAATTGTTCTAAATCCTTTCCGCCAAGGCCGGAATTAATATAATAGCTAGAACTAAGTTGTAGTAAATTTTCATCTTCATCTGGTATCCAAGCTTCACCATAGGGAAAGTCAGTTGATACACAAATTTTTTCTAGACTTATAGTAACAGTTTCATTTATTAACATAGGTCTGATTTATCAAGTTATGTTAGTTATTACTAATCAGTATCGAAACACTACAATGTATCTACATTATGAATTTTATTTATAGCAGTCGAAGCAAAGGAGGCGGACAGATAAAAAGCTGAAAACTCAGACAACGCCAGATTTTTCCTTCTTTCTTCTTTCTTCTTTCTTCTTCCTTCTTTCTTCTGCTATACATTTGCAGAATGAATTGCATCAGCTATTCTATCTCACAAACTCAGACAAATAATACCTATGTTTCAACTGCTATATCAATATAGTGTTTTGAGATATAGCATAGGCATAAAGTTCATTAATTGATAATGAATAATTGCCTCTAGTTAAAACCGTAACGGAATAGAATATAAATAAATCTCCTAGCACTTTTTTTATCCTATTAAGAGAGGCTTTAAACCGGATTGATTAATTATCCATTATCCATTATCCATTATCAATTATCCATTATATCAATATAGTGTTTTGAGATATAGCATAGGCATAAAGTTCATTTAGTTAAAACTGTAACGGAATGTAATATAAATAAATCTCCTAGCACTTTTTTTATCCTATTAAGAGAGGCTTTAAACCGGATTGATTAATTATCCATTATCAATTATCCATTGGTAATGATATTCAGTATTTATCGAATCTACAACTATAGTTTTTGAGTAAGCATTCAGCCGTCAGCTATAAGCTATCAGCTCTTACTTTTAGTTTGGCTAATAAAAGCTTTATTATTCAGAATTAAATTTTACTACAGAAGTCAGTTTTCAAGTCGATATTCATTTAAACCTTCTCTTTAAGGTTGAGGTTTTATTGCTGAAAGCTGAAAGCTAATAACTGAATGCTTACGTTTTTGATATAGAAATTCAGGAGAAAAGAATTACAAATTAACCAACACCAATACTTAAATTTTCCTCTTGCTTCCTAGGACGTTGAGTGCTTAACAAACCAATATTACTAGTCAATATAAAGCTTGTAAAACTAGCGATCGCTATAATTGGAATTATTGATGTATCAGATAAAACACTCAAAATTATCGAACTGCTAATAGGAGTTTTGGTAACCGATACATTAATGGCAGCCATGCAACACAACATAGCAATAGTTGGATGTACCGCTGGAATCAAAAAACTGATAGCCAACCCTAAGCTAGCTCCTGTAAAAAATAGGGGAAAGATAAAACCCCCTCGAAA
The DNA here is from genome assembly GCF_010672385.1 of Okeania sp. SIO2F4. GTDB lineage: Bacteria > Cyanobacteriota > Cyanobacteriia > Cyanobacteriales > Microcoleaceae > Trichodesmium. The sequence continues at coordinate 806 of NZ_JAAHGT010000299.1, read as the reverse complement.
TCCACCATGAATAGTAAAACTAATAGCCATCATTTTAGCCAGACAAATTCCCAGTAACGTCACAACCGTAAGTGTAGTAGCTGGCTCAATTAATTGAGTTTCAATTTGCTGCTCGCTAAAGAATAGAGTTTGGGGATATAAAACTGCCAACCAACCAATCCCCAATCCGCCCAAAATTGCTCGCCAAATATGCCTATCTTCAATAGGTTGAATCGCCAACTTTGTCAATCGAAAAATCCCAATAAACAAAATTCCAGCTAAACCACCAAATATTCCTAAGACTACAGCTTCCAGAAGGTTCAGCCAACTCAAAGCAGGAATAGTATCAAAATAGTCAAAATGATAGATACCGCCAATTTCTAACCCAGTACCAAACCGAAACACGCCAAAACTAAAAATCCCTGCAACAACTGCCGGAATAATCGCTTCATAATACTGAATACCACGACGATGGGGAATCTCCAGGGCAAATAATGGGCCTCCAACAGGATCGCCAAAGAATGCTGCTAATGCTGCACCCATACCACAAAACGTCATAATTCGTGTTTCCTTGAGACTCAAATTCAGTTTATCTGCAATCCAACTTCCTAAACTCCCATTAATTTGTACTAGAGGTGCTTCAGGTCCCAAACTTCCACCAGCAGTAATTGATACCAAGGAAGTAGCAATCATCCCTGGTGTTTGACTTGGGTCCAAACGACCAGGATCGTGAATTTTATCAATCACCTTAGCCATCTCTCCAGGTTGACCAAAGAAATAGAGACACAAACCAACACCAAATCCCCCAATTGTTGCCACTATCAAGG
>NZ_JAAHGT010000298.1 GCF_010672385.1 Okeania sp. SIO2F4 | reverse complement strand
CAGAATAAACAATCACCCCCTCCACTTGCTAAGAAGAAATTTTTTCTCCAAAATTTCCCTGACTATTTTGATAAGTATTCAAGTCAACATCATAATAATTCCTTTTGACTTCCTCCTGTTTAGTTGACTAATTATCTAGGAAATAAGAACACCAATCATTGCCACAACTTCCATCAAATTTTCCTGTATTTATTCTGAGATTTTTCATGACCAGAATTTGAGAAGCAGGAGTCAGAGCAAAACCAGAATAAACAATCACCCCCTCCACTTGCTAACAAGAAATTTGTTCTCCAAAATTTCCCTGACTATTTTGATAAGTATTCAAGTCAACATCATATAATTCCTTTTGACTTCCTCCTGTTTAGTTGACTAATTATCTAGGAAATAAGAACACCAATCATTGCCACAACTTCCATCAAATTTTCCTGTATTTATTCTGAGATTTTTCATGACCAGAATTTGAGAAGCAGGAGTCAGAGCAAAACCAGAATAAACAATCACCCCCTCCACTTGCTAACAAGAAATTTGTTCTCCAAAATTTCCCTGACTATTTTCATCACTCTCTTAATTTATTAGAGTAACTAACCTTCGCTAAAATATAACCACCCATAGAGTCAATAAGTTGCTGTTTTATTTGACTTTTTTAGTAAGCATTCAGCTAGCTCGCATTTCCTGCGGAATCTTAAGCATTCATGTCGCGCAGCGTTTCATATCGGCGACAGCCGAAAACAGCTTTTGAACTTAATAATTTACTAAAGTTAGCTGATGATCAATTTCATTCTTATGTCACTTCTTGGAGACTAATTCCTCCTTCGATGTGATAATTAATTAATGACTTATAGCTGATAACGCAGTTCCTCTGTAAGAGGCTAGCTAACAGCTAAATGCTTACTTTTTTATTTCTCCTTTTGACTTATTATTGCTGACTACTTGCTTTTGATTAATATTAAATAATAATACCAATTACTCCAACTACCTGCATAAAATTTTCCTGTATTAATACCCGCCATTTTTAACGACCACAAATTTACACAAGCAGTAACAACAGAACCACAATAAACAATCACTATATCAACTTGTAAATCACAAATCAATGCCACAATTTTCACCAGAATATTTTCAGAACTCTTCCAGGAACAATCTGATTATTCCTGTTGATTTACTTTTTCCTACTTGACTAATTATCTACTAAATAAGAACACCAATCACTCCAACTACCTGCATAAAGTTTTCCTGTATTAATACCCGCCATTTTTAACGACCACAAATTTACACAAGCAGTAACACCAGAACCACAATAAACAATAACATCCTCTGCATTTTTTACCTGTTCCCAACGAGAAACTTGTTCCGAAACTTTCGCCTGACTATTTTCATCAGTAACTTGTTTCCAAGGATAATTAACTGCCCCTGAGATATGACCAGCAATAGGGTCAATAGGTTCATGTTTTCCTAAGTAGCGATCGCTATCTCGCGAATCAACTAAAACTACTTCTGGCAAATCTTTTTTTGCTTTAACTGTTTCTATATCTACCACCATTTTTAATTTAATTTGAGGTTTAAAAAAACCTAACTTTTCAGTGGAAATTTCATTTGTAACTGGATATTCTTTTTGCCACTCAGAAAAACCCCCATCCAAGATAACAACTTTTTCATGGCCCATATATGTTAATAACCACCATAGACGGGAGGCAAAGGCAAAGCGAGAATCATCATAAGCTACGATTAGAGTTTCTTGGTATTTGACACCTATCGTTGCTAATTTTTGTGCAAGTTGATTAGGGTCAGGTAATGGATGACGTCCACCATGTTTTTGTACAGGGTTAGAAAGGTCTTGGTTAAGGTCTAAATAGAATGCACCAGGAATATGACTTTCTTGATATTGTTTGTTGCCTAATGCTGGGTCTGCTAAGGAAAAACGGCAGTCGATAATAATTAAGTTTGGGTCATTAAGATGGTCTGATAACCACTCAGAAGAAACAAGGAGATTTGTATTAGTCATGTTTAAGTTAAATTAGGTTTTCTTCTTTTGGCAATACTTGAGGATAAGTTGTACCAGTATTGGGAGTTAGTAATGATTGCTTGACCAACATTTTGCCAATAAAAACAACTAAAGCCATGAACAATATTATCACTACTATCCCTAAAGTTATCTGACTCATTTTGAGATTATTCAAACCTTGATTTTTAATACTGTTAATTTTTGACTCTGAATAAAATCCATTTTGCTGATTATCATAAAAATTGGTCAAGTTTACATCAGATAAGGAACTTAATTCTAAATCTAATTCTTGACCCCAGGTAGCATAATCATCAATGTATCTTTTGAACAATAATTTTACTCTTTTAATTGAATCCGGTGCCAATTCTAGTAGTTGATTCCTAACTACATTTATAATTGAACTTCTATCTGGTAATTCATCAGATTCTAGGAGTATGTGTAAGCAACTATTCACTACACTAGCTTTAGTATTAATACCTTCAGGGTGTAATTTACTATTTAAGAGGGTAGCTATCGCTTTAGAATTTCCTTGTTTGGCAAGCTGGATAAATCTATATTGAACCATGATTAATTACCTTTTTTTTAGGTAGTAGGGAGCAGGGAGTAGGGAGTAGTAATTCGGGAAACAGGTAGTAGAAAAGAAGGAAAACAATTTCACCTCAGTAACTTGATAAATGCTATATAGTAATCCTGTTTGAGTTGTAATATTTTGGTGGTAAACTAAGACGCATTTAAACTGGCTATTAGGAAACTAGGGAAGAAACCGTTAAACCCTCCCCCCATCTCCCCATCACAATAACCAATTTAGATGCTTAACAGCTTAATTAGGACTTAGTTAGGGGAGGAGTCAGATTAGGAACTTACATGAGTTAGGAGTCATAATTTCAAAGGTTGTGAAAAAATTAACTGTTATAAAAATTTTCACAACCAATGTGCGGATTGCTATATCGTCAGCATTCAGGGATATGCCATCAGCTTTATTACATTTAGTTGACAACTAGAGCTGCGTCATTCTTATGCTTCAATTATCTGTCTTTATTATATTAATAGTTTTTTTAAATAAGCTGTAACTGTAGTAATATTTGATGAAATTGTTATTATTTCTTCTCTCCTTCTTTTACCGAAAAATTCAGGTATAAAGCCTCTCCATTTATGGAGAAAAAGCGGTCGTTTCGGCCATTGCCGACATGAAAAGCGGAGCTTTCCGTAGGATGGGATGGCGAGGTTTCCCGCTCTTGACAGAGCCGCTCCGAAGTGCGCCATATCCAATCTCCCCTTGAGAAGAAAAAAAATCCTTTTAGGCAATCCTATCCGTTATAAGAAGAGTTCATTAATGGATAATTGATAATTACAAGAAGGTTAAAACTGTTACGGAATTGAATATAAGGAATATTGTCTTTGTTTTCCCCTATCCAAGGGGAGGCTTCAAGGCGCGAATTATTAATTATTGAACTTACCTTTTAATTTTCCCAACTCTAATTGCATAGTCAGCGTACCTTTGATATTCTTTAATTTTTTTTCTGGCTTCCTTATATTTAGGATGAGATACTGGCACTATTTCCATTAATTCTGTTGCGTCTTGCCACTGACTTGCTACTGCTTCCCATTCTATTTTAGATTGGGCAGACTGAACCATTTCTGCTGCATTCATAGCTCGGTTAACTGCTAATGTAAATGGGTCAGGTGGTGGTAAAATAATAGTTTTTGTCGGAATATAAGCAGATTGTTTTGCTGGAGAAGATAGAGGTGTAGGTTGAGTTTTGACCTCTGCAATTTCTGGTTTTTCAGGATTAACTTTTTTTGGTATTGGTGAGGGAATTTCAGTCACTATAACTATAGGAGTTTCTGAAACTAATTTCCATTGAGAAAATCCATATACGCCTAATCCTAGTAAAGGAATAATTAGTAAGACTAAAATATTATCTTTGAGAATTTTAGGTAATTTTTTTAGCCGATAATGTTGGGAATCAATTAGTTTTTTATTGTAGGCTTTATCTCTAATTTTTTGAGATTTAGTGATTTGATTTACTCCATAATCAATCCTAGATTTTGCTAATTCATTATCTATGTTATTCAAATTAATCTGGTGTTGATTTTGATTTGTTTGATTGTAAGCATTCAGCCGTCAGCTATAAGCTATCAGCTCTTACTTTTAGTTTGGCTAATAAAAGCTTTATTATTCAGAATTAATTTTACTACAGAAGTCAGTTTTCAAGTCGATATTCATTTAAACCTTCTCTTTAAGGTTGAGGTTTTATTGCTGAAAGCTGAAAGCTAATAGCTGAATGCTTACGTTTGATTAACTTTATATTTCCTGGGTTGAATATGATGATTTGTTTGGCTTAACAGAAAAAAACTTTTTGAGACAAATTCAAATTGATATAATTTAGCAGCTACTATTAGCTAAATACTAATAAATACAAATAAAAGCAACTTATCTATAACTGATTCAGGATATAAAAATCTATTTTTTTCTAAGATAAAAACTGTGTAATTGAGGTGAAGCCAAGGCAGGATTAATGTAGATACTAAAATTGCTGCCAGGGTACTAATGATAATAACTAACCAACTATATAAAGCTTTCCACCAACTGATAATTGCTGGGAAAAAAAATAAATTATAACGATATCTCTTAGAAAAAATTTCCCGAATAGTATAAAATAATAAAATCAAAAAATGATGTGCAAAAGCAAAAACAGGAATCAAAAAAAATAAAATAATAATACTCAAACAAACCAATAATTCTAAACTTCCCTCTAGTTTCACAAAATATATTCCTAGTTCAAAATATCTGACCTTGGCGATCGCCAAAGTCAGAAAAGAAATCATAATTAAAGCCTTTAACCAAGCACTAGGATAAGGAAACCATTTTGGTAAGTATAATTTTTTAGGTTTGTTCATTATATGAAAATTTAGGAAGAAGAATTGACAAATTACAAATTCATACCACAACTAACAGCAGATGGTTCATGGACTTTCTTTTCACCCGAATTTGGTGAAACTTTTCACTCTCATTTTGGCGCTCAACAAGAAGCCGAATATAAATTTGTTTACCCAGTTCAACTATTATCTAAAGTGGATAGAGCTGTAGTTTGCCTACTTGATGTTTGTTATGGACTAGGATATAATACCGCTTCAGCTTTAGCAGCTATCTGGAAAATTAATCCTAGCTGTAAAATCATTCAGGTAGGACTAGAATTAGACCCAGAAGTGCCAAAAGCAGCGATCGCTAAAGGTCTTCTGGATAATTTGCCCGAACCTGTGCCAGAATTATTGGCAACCTTGGCTAAAACCCATCAATTACAAACAGACAAAATTCAGGCCAAACTCCTAACAGGGGATGCAAGGACGACCATTAAAGAATTAAGTAACTCTAGCTTCCAGACAGATGCTATATTTCTCGACCCCTTTTCACCACCCAGTTGTCCCCAACTCTGGACAGTAGAATTTTTATCCTTAGTAAGTAGTTGTCTCAAACCTGATGGTTATCTAGCAACATATTCCTGTTCCGCAGCAGTCAGAACAGCATTACTTGAAGCTGGTTTAAAAATTGGTTCTACAACACCAGTAGGTAGGCGATCGCCAGGAACAGTGGCCAGTTTTGCGGAGAAATGTTTACCCCGACTTTCCCAAAAGGAAAAAGAACACTTACTGACTCGCGCTGGTATTCCTTACCGTGACCCACAGTTATCAGACTCTAGTGAAATTATTGTGGATCGCCGTCAGTTAGAACAACAAAAATCATCCCTAGAACCCACATCTCATTGGAAAAAACGTTGGTCTCAGAAACTCAGAAGTCAGAACTCAGAAGTCAGAAGTTAAAATTATGGCGTTGCATAATTTAATCAAGTCAGAAGTCAGAAGTCAGAAGTTAAAATTATGGCGTTGCATAATTAAGAAAGTTAAAAGTTAAAAGTCAAAAGTTATAATGCAGTAATGACAATTTTTGAGCTATCACACACAGTTTCCTCTCCCAGAGAGATAATAGTTAATACCATTTCTTACCGAATAATTAAGGTTTAAAGTCTCTCCTTTTAAGGATAAAAAAGAAAAAAAAACCATTTTTCTCAATCCTCTCCGTTTTAAGAAGAGTTCATCAATGGATAATTGATAATTACAAGAAGGTTAAAACCGCGAGGGAATTGAATATAAGGAATATTGTCTTTGTTTTCCCCTATCCAAGGGGAGGCTTCAAGGCGCGAATTATTTAATTATTAATTATTAATTATTAATTATTGAAGCATTATTGCTATATTTGATTGGATGGAGACCCACCCGCGCGCCCCTCCCAGGATGGGTCTGAAAGGAGGTGGGGGGATAGATTAAAAGTAGGAAAAATAATTACTAACCGACCAGTAATTGTCAAAAACAGACTTTGAGTCTTAGTAACTATTTAGGTGTTGAAGTATAATACCAAGCGTGATAAATTTTTGCTACAAATATTTGGACTGTTTCTAGTAGTCAATAGTCAATAGTCAGTAGTCAGTAGAAGCCGTTTTTATTATCATTTTTTTCTATGAAACAATCTATTCTAGTAAATTTGCATCTGACTTAAACTACTTTGGTTGACTAAAATATTCGTAACATTCTTTTTTCACGCTTGGTATAACTGAAGGATAGCGTTAATCCATGGTAATTGGTATAAGACAAGGTAGACAAAGGGAGAAAGTGGACAAAGAAGTAGAAAGAAGGAAAATTCAAATTCAAAAAGAGAAGAGCGATCTATCAAAAAGCATTTAACTCACATTCTGCACGTCAATTTGTAATATTAAAAGTAGTATAAAACTCGGTGTCTTGGTAAGTATTTATACTATATAGCTCCTATTCATTGACCTTTCTCATTTCTCAAATTCTGAGAAAATATTAAGCATAAACAATTAAGTAACTGTTTACTCATAAGTTACCACTATGATTTCCTCCTGACTTCTGAATTCTGACTCCTGACTCCTGGTTTAATACTACATTTTGATTTCGGAATGTAGGATTTAATGTAGCAAAGTAAAAAACCTACCCTTATGAGATTTCCCCTAGTGTCTACTCCCTACTCCTAAACTTCCCCTACTAACTACTCACCTACTCCCTATTGCCTACTCCCTACTCCCTCAAATATGAGAATATGAGTATAGTAGATTCGTCATGTAACGTTTCTTATTCAGAAAGAAAATAATTCTAAAAATCATGGTAGCGGTAGCAATTTTAGCGGCTGGACGTGGCACTAGAATGAAGTCAGACTTACCCAAGGTATTACACCAATTAGGTTCCTGTACCTTAGTCGAACGAGTTCTGGAAAGTTGTGTTTCTATTCAACCATCAAGAATAATTGTGATAGTTGGTTATCGTGGAGACCTTGTACAAAACTCTCTCTTAGATAATAACAATAATATTGATAATGATAATATTCCTACACTAGAATTTGTAGAACAGACGGAACAATTGGGAACTGGTCACGCTATTCAACAATTGTTACCCTATCTCAAAGAATTTTCTGAGGATTTGCTGGTATTAAATGGAGATGTACCATTATTACGACCCGAAACTCTCCAGGAGTTAATCGAGACCCACAAGGAAAATAAAAATTCAGCCACCATTTTGACTGCCAATTTACCTAATCCCAAAGGTTACGGTAGAATATTCTGCGATACAAATAATTTTGTGACTCAAATAGTAGAAGACCGAGACTGTACGACTGCCCAGAAACAAAACCATCGAGTCAATGCAGGAGTCTACTGTTTCAACTGGCCAGCTTTGGCAAAGATATTGCCCGAACTAAAAGCAGACAATGACCAAAAAGAATATTATTTAACAGATGTTGTTCCTCTTCTTAATCCTGTCATGGCAGTTGATGTGAATGACTATCAAGAAATTATTGGGATTAATGACCGTAAACATTTAGCTACAGCTTATCAGATTTTGCAGATGCGGGTCAAAGATAATTGGATGGCCGCCGGAGTAACTTTGATAGACCCTGACAGTATTACTATTGATGATACAGTTTTGCTACAACGGGATGTGATTATTGAACCACAGACTCATATTCGAGGTCGGACTCTGATTGGTGCTGGTAGTCGCATTGGGCCAGGAAGTTTGATTGAAAATAGTCAGATAGGTAAAAATACCTCGGTTTTGTACTCGGTGATTTCTGATAGTGTGGTGGCCGATAATACTCGTATCGGTCCTTATGCACATTTACGGGGTGATTCTCAAGTGGGTTCTCACTGTCGAATTGGTAATTTTGTGGAATTGAAAAAAGCTAAGGTGGGCGATCGCTCTAATGCAGCGCATTTATCTTATTTAGGGGATGCGAGTCTCGGAGAAAAGGTAAATGTTGGTGCTGGTACTATTACTGCTAATTATGATGGGGTGAAAAAACATCAGACTAAAATTGGCGATCGCTCTAAAACTGGGTCAAATAGTGTATTGGTTGCTCCGGTGAGTTTAGGGGAAGATGTGACGGTAGCTGCTGGTTCGGTAGTTACAAAGAATGTGGAGGATGATTGTTTAGTTATTGCTCGGTCTAAACAAATTGTCAGAAAAGGTTGGCGGTTGAAGCAGGGGGATAATGGATAATGGATAATGGATAATGGATAATAGTCAGTCCAGTAGTAGACTGAAACATCTAAAATGGTGCAATAAGTGTAGGTTGGGTTGAGGGACGAAACCCAACAATAACCTTTCTCCCGTAGGGTGCGTTTCACTGCGTGACATGAAAATGAAATGTAACGCACCATCTATAAACTCAACTAAAAAACGGTGGGTTATGTTTTCCTAAAAAAAATGGCGCGTTACGCTTTCCTGCGGAATGCGGCGCATTCATGTCGCGCACCGAAACTCATCCTAGAAATTTTGCTGATAATTGATAACTAATAACTGATAACTGATTATGAAAGCTAAAGTAAAATCAATTATTATCCATAAATTATCAATTATTCTTCCCTGTTCCCTGTTCCCTATTCCCTGTTCCCTCTTTTAACTGATAACTAATAACTGATAACTAATTATGAAAGCTTTTGAAATTCAGGAATTTGGTAATTTAGTCTGTACTGAAAAACCACAACCGGAACCAAAATTTGGAGAAGTTTTAGTCAAAGTTAAAGCTGTCTCCCTTAACTATCGAGATATTTTAATGGTTAAAGGTCTTTATAACCCCCATCTACGTTTACCTGTTATTCCATGTTCGGATGGAGTGGGAGAAGTTATCTCAGTGGGAGAAGGTGTCACCAGAGTCAAACCGGGAGATAGAGTCGCTGGCATTTTTATGCAGAAATGGTTATCAGGTAATTTGACTACAGAAGCAGCAAGGTCTGCTTTAGGGGGTGAAGTTGACGGAATGTTAGCAGAATATGTAGTCTTGTCTGAAGATGGAGTGGTACATATTCCCCCTCACCTATCTGATACAGAAGCAGCAACTTTACCTTGTGCTGCAGTAACTGCTTGGCACGCTTTAATAGCAGCAGGTTTAAAACCAGGGGAAACAGTTTTAGTTATGGGAACAGGTGGAGTTTCCTTGTTTGCCTTACAGTTTGCAGTTATGACAGGAGCGCGAGTCATCGCAACTTCCAGTAGTGATGAAAAATTGGAGCGGGTGAAACAGTTGGGTGCATCTGATGTTATTAATTATAAATCTGTTCCTAAATGGGAAAAACAAGTATTGGCGTTGACTGAGGGAGTCGGAGTTGACTATGTTGTGGAAGTTGGTGGAGCAAATACTTTGAGTAAGTCTGTGAAAGCAGTGAGAATGGGAGGTCAAATAAGTTTAATAGGTGTATTAGCAGGAGCGCAAGCAGAATTTAATCCTTTACCCGCAGTAATGAAAGGAGTGCGGATACAGGGTATTTTTGTCGGTTCGCGTCAGATGTTTGAGGCGATGAATAGAGCAATAGAGGTGAATAAATTACGTCCAGTTTGCGATCGCGTCTTTCCATTTGAGTCAGCTCCAGAAGCACTAACTTATATGGAAACAGGTTCCCATTTTGGTAAAATTACAATTAAATTTTAAATTTTACAGTACTTACGCAAAATATTAAATTATATCATGTCCGGTAGCATCGGTATTGTATAGCAAAGGTAGGGAACAGGGAACACTTAACAGACAAGAATACTTAAGGGCAATAAAAAAACTTAAATTTCCTGTAGATATTCAC
>NZ_JAAHGT010000297.1 GCF_010672385.1 Okeania sp. SIO2F4 | reverse complement strand
ACTCCAAAGCTAGTCAAAAAATCCGAGAAACCCAATTGATTAAACACCTCATCATATTAAAATCCACCTCCAATCAACCCAATTTCTTATCACACTCCAAAGCTAGTCAAAAAATCCGAGAAACCCAGTTCATTAAACACCTCATCATATTAAAATCCACCTCCAATCAACCCAATTTCTTATCACACTCCAAAGCTAGTCAAAAAATCCGAGAAACCCAATTGATTAAACACCTCATCATATTAAAATCCACCTCCAATCAACCCAATTTCTTATCACACTCCAAAGCTAGTCAAAAAATCCGAGAAACCCAATTGATTAAACACCTCATCATATTAAAATCCACCTCCAATCAACCCAATTTCTTATCACACTTTATTCCTCTCCCAACATCTCCAATAACTCCGCTTCACTCAACTGTTTCACCCCCAACTTTTCTGCTTTCTCTAACTTAGAACCTGCATCCTCTCCCACCACAACAAAATCAGTCTTAGAACTCACCGAACTTGTCACCTTCCCACCAGCATTTTGAATCAAACTTTTAGCCTCATCTCGCTTCAAACTTGGCAAAGTTCCAGTCAAAACAAAAGTCTTTCCTACTAACAAAGAACTTTGCACTTTTTCCACACTATTTGTAGAGTCTTTAGTCTCCAAAGTCACCCCAGCAGTTTCCAAACGTGCCACCAAATTCTGATTTGCTGGTACCCCAAACCACTCTTCCACAGACTGAGCAATTTCCGGACCAATACCATACACACTTTCAATATCACTTACCTTTGCTTGACCTAACTTTGCCACAGTTGCAAACTTCTGAGTTAATAACTCCGCATTCACACTACCCACATGACGAATACCCAAACCATAAAGCACCCGCTCCCAAGGTTGAGCTTTAGAAATAGCGATCGCCTCCACCAACTTACTCGCTGACTTTTCCCCCATCCGTTCCAAAGTAGTCAAATCTTCTATTGTCAAATTATATAAATCTGCCACAGACTTAACCAAACCACTATTAACCAACTGCTGCACCAACTTTTCCCCCAAACCATTAATATCCAAAGCACCCCTAGATGACCAATGTATTAATGAACCCCGCAAAATAGCAGGACATGAAGCATTAATGCAGCGAGTTACTGCCTCATCCGTAGGTTTGACCACAGGTTGACTACATTCTGGACAATTGGTGGGCATTTGAAATTTTTTGGCCGTTTTTGGTCGTAATTCTGCTAAAACTCTGACCACTTCTGGTATAATCTCCCCTGCTTTACGGACTATTACAGTGTCCCCAATATGTAAGTCCAATTCTGCCAAGCGATCGCTATTATGTAGAGATGCCCTTTGTACGGTTGTCCCTGCCAATTGGACTGGTTTTAATTCGGCCACGGGAGTCAGTGCCCCAGTACGGCCTACTTGAACCGTAACTGCTTGGACAATAGTCGGAATTTCTTCAGCAGGGTATTTAAGAGCGATCGCCCACCGAGGGAATTTTTGAGTAAATCCTAATTTTTTTTGTAGTGGTAAAGAGTTAAGTTTAACTACTACTCCATCGGTTAAATAGGGTAAATTTTTTCGTTCTTTATCCCAGTATTGATAATATGTTTCAACTTCATCTATAGAGGAACAAAGTTGACGGTTAGGATTAACTTTAAAACCTAATTTTTGGAGTAATTCTAAATATTCCCACTGAGTAGAAACTTGAGAAAATTCCGAGCTATTTTCTTCTAAATAAAGTGTATAAGCAAAAAAATCTAGTCGTCGTTGAGCGACTATTTTTGAGTCTAATTGTCTTAAAGTACCTGCTGCTGCATTGCGGGGATTTGCAAATAAAGCTTCTCCATTTTTTTCTCTTTCAGCGTTGATATTTTCAAATACATTTATTGATAAAAAAGCTTCACCCCGAACTTCTACTCTTGGAGGCGGATTATCAATTTTAAGTTTTAAAGGAATACTATTAATTGTCTTGACATTTTGAGTAATATCTTCCCCCATAATTCCATCACCACGGGTAGCACCTCGTACTAATAAACCATTTTCATAAGTTAAAGCTAAAGCAGAACCATCAATTTTTAATTCACAAACATAATCCAAAGTTATTAAGTCTATTTCCTCATAACTTGACTCATCACTAAGGTCATAATTTTGACTTTTTACTTCTAACTTTTGACTTTCCGTAGAGTCATAATTTTGACTTTTTACTTCTAACTTTTGACTTTCCGTAGAGTCATAATTTTGACTTTTTACTTCTAACTTTTGACTTTTGAATTTTGACTTTTGAATTGCACAGCGTTCTTGCCAACTTTTTAATTCCTGAATATTAAAAGCATTTTCCAGACTATAAAGAGGAATGTTATGTTTAACTGATACAAACTTAGTTGCTGGTTTTTCTCCCACTCTTTGAGTCGGACTATCTGGCACAATTAATTGAGGATATTGAGTTTCTAATTCCTGTAATTCTCGAAGTAGGCGATCGTAAACAGCATCTTCCATAATTGGGTTATCAAGAACATAGTAAGCATAGCCAGCTTCTTGAAGTTTTTCCCTTAATTGTTGAGTGTACTGCTCAATTTCTGGTGTTAATTTTGCCACGATTTATTATTTCCTTTCCTCAATTTTTAAACCAATACGGTTCACTTCAGATCAGACCAAAACTCAAAATATATATTTAATTGCAAATACATAACTTTTCTCTTGTATCTTGTATCAAGTTTTATGTTAAAAATGGATGTTTGTGATGAAAAAAAATTCGATTCAGTATTTCCAGCATCTAGCTTCAGCAGTCAGTACTGATAACTGATAAACTAATTAAACTCCCTATTCCCTTATCACCCATAAATTATCAATATACATCTCCAAAAATTACTCATTAAAATCAATTATTATCCATAAAATATCAATTATTCTTCCCTATTCCCTGTTCCCTATTCCCTCTTACCTCTTCCCTAATTCCCTATAAATTCAAATCCAAAAAATCACTAAATTTCTTTTCTATAATTGGTATTTTTATTTTAAAATCTCCATTATTGCGAATTTTATCCTCACCATTACCTTTTGTCTTAGGTTCATGTTCTATCTGAAATACATTGGCATAAAGATTAGCAATAATTTGTTTACCACTTTGAGTTAATTCCAAATAATTAATAGCAGCAGGAATATAAGGATAAACACCATTCCAGTAAAATTTCGCGTAGCTGCGCCGGAGATCGCCAGGAGATTTATAACCCAAAACTTTATTAGTACCTACTTCCTCAAATTCATAAAATAAAGCACTAATTTTGAGTAAATAATTAGGGTCACTTAATTGACCAATTAAATCTGCCGCTCTTGATAACCCAGAAAAATTATTTCTATCTTGATGAGTTTCTGCTTCTGGAACAGGAAAACGAGTTAATTCAATATTACGTTTAATTTGATCGGCATCAATTAGTCGATGACCACCGAAACGTTCATCTATTACTAATTTTCCCCGGTCAACATGATAAGGTGTTAAACTAGCAGCAGTAGAACCCTCTGTCAAAGAAATCATTCCACCATCTATTCCTGTAGCATATCGACCCAATAATTCTTGGTCTTTTCGACAGACTCCTTTGGTATAGCCAATATCGTGACACAATAAAGAAATAATATAATGTAACCAATCTTCAGGAGAAACTCCACCTTCACGAATGTGCTTACCCCGCAAAATTTCTTGCCCAACAAGAGTAACTAACATTGTGTGTTCAACATTGTGATATAATGCATCACAATTAGCGATATTTTCCAGAGCCATATTTCCTGCCCAGGCAATAATTTCTGGATAGTCTGGTTTAAAACCACCATAGGTACGATGGTATCCTTCTTGTAGCTCTTTGACAAAAGTATCTATTAAAATTTCTGTTGGATTAAACATGACTATTTCTTTGCACTCCAGTATATTAAGTATTACTCTGATAGCTTGAGCTGTAGCAGTTAGCCGTTAATATATCAATCTATCAATATATCAGGACTTGCTTTTTTAATTACCTGCAAGTCTAAAATAGCAAGAAATTATTTTTTTAGTTTTACTTTTCTATTGCCTGCTTAGTGTGAAGTACCCAACTGCAAAGGTTGTTTGCCGTTTTATTCGTATCTCTTATGCCGTTACCTATCAGACAAAGCTAATATGGGTCTTACACAGTATCTCTGGTTGCGAGTAACCTTTATCTCCTTACGGGGGAGAATTAATTTACTAACCCGCTTGCCGCAGGATCAAAAAAAATTTGATTGTAGTGGTTTTCTGATTCTACGAGCAGATTAGCATGAACTCAATATTAAGTGGCCTAACTCATCACCTTAACTCCGTAGTTTCTGCGACAAGCATATTACTGCTACTTGGTTTATTAGCCTATCTGATAGCCCTATCAGTCAGGTGGGTTAGGTTTCCCTAAACCATTTCCACCTTATCACAAAATTGATTCCGATTCATCAGGGCCTGTGTGCGGAACCTGCGTCTATAACTTTACTTTATAAGCAGCATCTAATACTAATTCTCAAAAATTTTGCTATACTCGGATTTTCTATTTCTAAATACTATTTATTAACGTAATATGATTGTTTACTAACCTAGGTTATTTCTCTAGTTATTTTGACCACCTTCCAAACTTAGGATTACTTTTGATAAATTGTATAAAACTATAGACACGGATCGCCTTCCCGAAAGATAGATTATGCTATTGTCTGGGACTTATCGAAAGGTTTAGTTTAAAATTAACAAAAATTTATGGGTTGGCCAAGTATCTTGGTGAAATCAGGATATATATCACTACAGGTTAGGCTAAAGGCGCTTATGGGAAAGTTTACCGAAAATCTGGGTCTAAAGCTGCCCCCTTCTAGGAGAACTTTGAGTTATAGTTATATAATTATATAATAGACATCTCCGAAAAAGATATAGATTTTTTGCTGCTAGTAGGGAACAGGGAACAGGGAACAGGGAATAGGGAATATATTTTCACGAAAAAGATACGAAAAATGATTTAGGAGAGTTAATTTTACAACTCTAGCTTGTCTTAAATAAAGAGCAAGTTTATTTTCTGGAGAGGTCTAATGGGAAAAGTATTCAACTACTGGCGGAGTGAGGCAAAAGGCAAAATAAATATATAGCAATCCTAAATGATTTGTGAAAATTTTTAGAATAGTTAATATTAACGAAAAACCTTGAAAATTATGACTCCTGACTCCTGACTCCTGACTCCTAACTACCACCAAAATATTACAACTGAAATAGGATTGCTATAGCCGATTAAGTAAATAGACAAATACAAATAGGATTTACGCTAAGAAATCCGGTTGCTACTAGAAATCCTTGGTTTAAATATATAGATATCTACGAAAAAACCTGGTTTCTGGGTTCTCCTGCGTAAGTCTTGACACAAATAATTATTCAGGACTACTTATAGCAATCAGAAATCACCACTTTAGGGTTTCAGATAACAGAAAAATATTTTAGTGAAGGAAGGGCAGATATTTTTTTCCACAATATTGAATCACACTTACCAAATAATTAGAGGGTATATATAAATAAAAAATTAAGCCTTGATGTAGGGTGGGTTAGGCACCGAATAATCTCACAAAATTAAATAATATTTTCCTAGCCCTTACCGAACTATTAAGGTATAAAGCCTCTCCATTCATGGAGAAAAAAGCGGTTGAGGGATGGCGAGGTCTCCTCGCTGGTCTCCAATCTCCCCTTGATCAGAAAAAAAAATCCTTGAATGTCAATCCTATCCGTTATAAGAAGAGGTAATAATTAATAATTAATTATTAATTATTAATTATTAATTGTTGAACACCGAATACTAGATATTTCAGGTGTTTCTTTAGATTTATTTTACAGATACCTTATCTTAATAATTAATAGAGTTGTTTGGAAATAAAAATTTAAAATGCTCAAAGGCTTACTATATAAGGTTTTCTGGATTTTAGACCAAGGGAACACTATAAACCTTAACTGATAAGAGTTTTAGCCATTTTTTGAGCTTAATTCCCAACAACTCTAATAATTAATAATATTAATTATTGAACGAACATGATAATATTAGTATTTTACCGAACTCTTAAGGTATAAAGCCTCTCCTTTAAAGGAGAAACAAGCGGTCGTTTGCAGAGCATGACCTAGGATGGGATGGCTAGGTCTCCTCGCTGGTCTCCAATCTCCCAAGAGAGAAGAAAAAATTTTCATGATTAGTCAATCCTAGAGGTAATAATTAATTATTAATTATTAGACATCTGGTGGAAAAGAGGGAACACTTAACACTTAACACTTAACAGGAAGAAAGAATAGATAATTTATGGATGATAATTGATTTGATTTTTAATTTTCACGGGCTTTGTGTATTAATTATTAATTGTTGAATCTACCACACCATTCGTGCAAAGTGCTGTAAAAATTATGTAAATATTAATATAATCACACAAAAAAGTTATTCCCAAAGGTGTTATGGTCACTGCAACAGAAGATGGTATTTTTAATGGTACTACAGTCGATATTTTCAGGCCACCTCCGGACAATGGAGAGGGTGGTAATGGGACAAGTCCTGGCGGGAATGGAGGTACTGGAAGTTTATTCAATGAAATTCTGCTTACAGAAGATGACGATGAGACTATTGGTTCAGTAAGAGCAGATTCAATTGAGGGATTGGCAGGTCGAGATTCTATAGAAGGTAGAGGTGGAGGAGATAGAATTTTTGGCAATCAGGATAATGATACACTTTTAGGAGGAGTGGGTGATGATTCCCTGCTTGGTAATCAACAACAGGATTCTTTGTTAGGGGATAATGGTGAAGATACATTGTGGGGTGGTAGGGATAATGACTTTCTAGATGGAGGTGATGATGATGACACACTTTTTGGCAATCGAGGGAATGACTGTCTTTTTGGTAGTTTAGGCGATGATTGTATTTTCGGAGGGAAAGGTGATGATTGTCTAGATGGAGGTGAAGGTGATGATACTCTAGCAGGCGATCGCGACTCTGACACTTTAACGGGAGGAACAGGAGAAGATTTATTCATTATTGCTGAAAACACGGGTGGTCTGAGTGCATCAGAAGCAGATATTATTGCTGATTATAATCCCAATGACGATCAAATTGGATTAATTAATGGTTTGAGACGTAATGACCTGCAATTTGAGACAACCTTAGTAGGTGGGGAAAATGGGGAAAATGGGGTAGTTATTAGGTTGAGAGATGACGAAGAAGATTTTCTGGCAATAGTCATTGGAGTCGATGAAGATGAGCTTGACTTCACAATTATCTGAGGCAACATTGGGGCAAGAGTGTGGGAGGTGTGGGAGGTGTGGGAGGTGTGGGGGGTGTGGGGGGTGTGGGAGGAAAGTCAGTGTTTATTAATGCAGCTTGGGTATATTCTAGACCCTGTACTCTCCAGACTCCCTAGCCTCGGGACTCTTCCTACAATCCCTATTCCCTATTCCCTATTCCCTATTAGTATAATGCAAGGATTTCTCAATCTTAACAAACCATCTGGTATGACTTCCCATGACTGTGTAGCAAAGGTACGAAAGTTGCTACGTCTTAAGCGTGTCGGACATGGAGGAACTCTCGACCCTGCTGCTACTGGAGTTTTACCTATTGCAGTGGGAAAGGCAACCAGGTTATTACAATTTCTCGGCTCAGAAAAAGCTTATCGTGGTACAGTAAGATTTGGTACGATAACTACTACTGATGATTTGGAGGGAGAAATTGTTCAATCTGCACCAGCACCAGAATTAATGTTATCCGATCTTGAAGCAGTGCTGCCAAATTTCTTAGGTAAAATTGAGCAATTGCCGCCTAGTTATAGTGCAATACAGGTACAAGGAAAGCGACTTTATGATTTAGCGCGTCAGGGAAAAACAGTTGAAGTTCCTACTCGGGTTGTAGAAGTATTTAATATAGAAATTCTGGAGTGGCGAAGTGGAGATTTTCCCGAAGTAGATTTAGCGATCGCCTGTGGTACGGGAACTTATATTCGAGCGATCGCCCGCGATCTAGGTGCAATTTTAAATACTGGGGGAACTTTAGCTGCTTTAACTAGAACAGAAAGTAGTGGGTTTTCTGGGGAAAATAGTCTCACATTTGCAGAAATGGAAAATCAATTACAGGAAAATAAATTTAGTCTTTTATCTCCAGAGATAGCATTGGTACATTTACCAGCGATTGCCTTGGTTGCTGAAGATGCAAAAAGATGGTGTCAAGGTCAACGTTTACCCTATCAAATAAGATGGGAAATAGAAGCTGAAAAAACTGAGCATCATTTTCGAGTATACAATCTAAAAGGTGAATTTCTTGGTATTGGGCAGTTAATCAAATCAGAACAAAATTTATTATTAGCACCTCAAGTTGTAATTAGTAATTAACTATTTTCAGTTTTTTGAATGCAAGTATATAGCATTGATAAAATTGTTGAGATACACAATTTTGGAGTTTGAGATTTTGATGAAATTATAGGGGCAATAATATAGAATCCGGTGATATAATCAGGACTTACGCATAACCACCACATCTAGTAGGGGTGATTCGCGAATCACCCCTACAGATAGGGTATAATTCGATATTTTGCGTAAGTCCTGATAAGTATTCAACCGGATTTGATATCACAGGGGGATTGCCTCTACACCTAGAGAGGATGCGCATGGAGACACTTCCCCCAAAAACTAATCATTCTTTCATGTAGAACACCCAAAAATATCATACCTATTGCAGTCTTGTTACCATGAATCAACTGAGTTTAGTTAAGCTCAAATTAAATCAATGTAGAAAATATCAAATACCCACAATCTAAATTATGAACCTGCTTTACAAAAAAAACTCAAAAATAAGCAAAATGGCGGATGAAAAATAGGCCAAGAGTATGAGCAGTGATAAATATTATCTTTTAAGTAACAATAATAAGTAAGAAAGTTAAGAAAGTTTCCGAGAAAATTCTGATATATAAGTGCGATGATACTAAAAAATCAGTATAACAAACCATGACAAAATCAAATAAATATTAAATAATAAAAGTTGTATATATATTAGACCGATCTGTTTATTAGTAAATCAAAATTAAATGTCACTATTATGTTAAAGGTTAAATAATTATGTCAGCATCAACGATAGGCTATATTAAGCTGGCAAATACACTTAGTATAGTTAGCCAAAAGCAAGTTACTGGTAAGTTAGTCGTCGCTCATGGCAATCAAGAATGGCAACTTTACTTCCTATTTGGTCATCTCCTATATGCAAGTGGGGGGAAACATTCTACTAGACGTTGGCATCGAGCTATCAGTCAACATTGTCCTAACTTTAAATTTGAAGTCGATCGGTTCAGCAATAATCAACTGTGGGAATATAGATTATTACAAACAGCTATTAGCGAAAATCAGATAACTTTAGCTCAAGCGAAGGCAATTTTGCGTACTATTGCACAGGAAGTTTTTTTTGCTATTATTAGTCAACCTGGTTTAACAAGAAGATGGCATCCGCAGAAACATCCTTGTTCTCAAACAGCTCTGAGTTTACTTTTATCCAGACTAGAAATTAAAGAAGTTATGACTTCAGCTAAAAGAGTTTGGATGTCTTTACAAAAGGAAGGTTTATGTCATATTAATCCTGATAGTTCCCCAGTTGTAAGAGATACAAATAATTTCCTAATTCAAGAAAATTTAGACGTTTTTTTGACAGTAAAGAAGTTATTAAATGGCGACAGAACAATTTGGGATATTGCATTTTTAATCGAAATGTCATTAGTAGAAGTAGCTCGGAATTTATCTAATTTTGAACAACAGGATTTAATTTCTTTCAAGCAAGTAGAAGATTGGCTGTCACCACCAGAAAAATTACGCTTAGTATCTGTACAAAATCGTCGGCCTCAAGCTACAATTGCTTGTATTGATGATAGTCATCTTGTAGGTAATTCTTTAGATAAAATTCTCCAGCCATTGGGATATAAAGTTGTGCATATTCAAGATCCAATTAAAGGGTTAGCAGTCCTAGAAGATTCTCAACCTGATTTTATTTTTTTGGATTTAGTGATGCCTAAAGTTAGTGGTTATACAATATGTGATTTTTTACGCAAAACTACTATGTTTAAAGATACACCAATTGTATTTTTATCGACTAAAGATGGTATTCTTGATAGGACTAGAGCTAAGTTAATAGGA
>NZ_JAAHGT010000296.1 GCF_010672385.1 Okeania sp. SIO2F4 | reverse complement strand
AATTAATAAAGCCACTCTTTCAAAAACATCAATTTTCTTTTCAATTTTTCGGAAAAATTTCTTAAACTATATGTCTGATAAATATCTCCCCGACAGTAACATACCATTTCTTCAAAATTATCAAAATCAATATCTGTTTTCAATTCAATTAGTGACATTTCCTGAAAAGCACGTTCTAAACTTGCCTTAGATATTGGATAATAATTACCTTTTTGTAGAATTTCTGCAAAACTCTGAACTACTTTAGTTTTCATTGTGGCGAGTTCTGATTCAGAATAATCAACAATATATTTAGTATTTGCATCTGGATTAAAAGGCGCATAATTTTCCTTTAATATTTCCAGTTTTTTATGGAATTTGAAATGATAATATGCCAGTAAAATAGAACAAAAATCTCTAAATTTTTGTAGAGAATCTTCAGGTAATTTACCATCTTTAATACAAAGTTCTATGATATCTCGCCGAGAATAAGGAATAAATGCTTCCCTATCTTGATAAACTGTCATAATTGTATACCTAAATTATATATTAGGATATATTTTACCAATTTTTTTTCCACATAAAAACTCGATCATACTTGACAAAATTATGAAAATATGTATAAATTGGAAAAATGTTATCACCTTAATACAAAGGTTAAGCATAAAGATAAGTAAGCATTCAAGCATCAGCTATTAGCTAGCCTCTTGCAGAGGAACTGGGTTATCAGCTATTGATGAGAGGGGGAGTTCATTAATGGATAATGGATAATGGATAATGGATAATTACCTCTGGTTGAAACAAATGCGGGAATTGAATACAAGGAAATACTATTTCTTCTGTTGGTCGATTGGAGGCAAGCTAGGAGATATCGCCATCCCATCCTGACGGAATGCTCCGCTTGCCGACCGCTCTCTTGGTTGATTGGAGGCAAGCGAGGGGACCTCGCCATCCCTCAACCGCTTTTTTCCCCTATCCAAGGGGAGGCAGAGTAAGCTGAATTATTTAATTAATAATTAATAATTATTAATTATTCGGTAAAAGCAATTGAGAAATTGAGATAGAATTAAAAATTACTACCAAAGTACACTCCTTTAACGTTAATCAAGAATTATCCATTATTTGCTAATAGCTGATTGCTAAAAGCTTAATGCTTACTAAAGATCAAATACAAATATATAAAATAATCATCATTTAATAAAATGAATCCAGAAGCAACTTTAAATCAACTTAAAGAAGCCAGTCCGGAAGGAAAACTCCCCTCTAGTTATGGAGTTTATTTCAAAAATACATTAGTAGCTCTATGTCATGCTTTAGAAGACCACATATTACAAACTTGCAATATACAACCGGAAGCTAAACCATTAGTTTTAGTAACATTTCAACAAGGAAAATGGTATCTGCAAGAAGCAGATCGTTACCAAGAAATAGCTCAATCTAGCCGTCACATTGTTATTGGTGCAGTACCAGATAGTGGATTATCTACACATCCTACAAGTAAGTTAGAAAATGTCTCTTTAGTTAATCTTGAAACAACTGATAGTCTGGTTAATGAATGGAATTTAATCATACTAGCTCCAACTTATAAAGCTATGGTACTTTGCCATGAACTGTCTGAAGATGAATATTTACCCCACGGTAAACCAACTGTAGACATAGAAAGAAAATTCTACGGTTTATGGACGTTTGATCGGAACTTAGTGGCAAAAGCAGCAGAAATACTTACAGAAAGATGTCGCCCCTATAATCCTGCACTAGCAGATACAATTCAAAAACAACATCAGGAAATTCTCAAGACTGAAGGTGTAGCACCCACAGATATGAGTGATGTAGTTTCTAGAATAGTTTCTTACCTGCAAACAACTCAGGAACAAATGATTGCCATAAATAGACAAACAAGAGAACTTTGGGAATTAGAAGGTCAAGCATTACGAGTGAGTCGCAACCTCAATGCTAACAAATTGCAGGCATTTTTACGGATGGCACAGAAAGTAGACGAGCAAGATGAAACAAACCCCATTGCATCTCTACAAGTAGCAGCTTTATCTGAAACTTTAGGGCAAATGTTAGACTTACCAACCCTGAAATTGCGACGTTTGCGGTTAGCAGGATTATTGTTTCGAGTCGGATTAGTTTCAGCACCAAAAGAAGTATTTACGAAAACACCTGATGAATTAGACGATAAAAGTTTAAATTTCTGGCAGGAAAAGAGTGTGCTTGGCGCTCAATTATTAGCAGCAATGCCAGAATTAGCACCAGTCACTAAAATTATTGCTCATCACTTGGAATACTGGGATGGTAGTGGTAAACCAGATGGTCTCAGGGCAGAAGAAATACCTATAGAATCTCGTATTCTGAGTTTAGTCTCTTACTTCCAAGAGCTGACACAACCACGAGGTAAACGCGCTGCTCTTAGTTTAGGAGAAGCGCTAGAAAAGTGTAGCGATCGCAGTGGTACTTATTTTGACCCTACGTTAGTAGAAACTCTCAGCAATGTCATTCGATTAACAGAAATGGGTCTGATGGAATTACCTGAAAGGCCACGTCAATTACCTAATGTGTGGTTAGAAGAAGCAATTAGTGCAAAAGCATCAGTACATTGAATTCCTTTAAACGCAAAATTTAATAGACAAGTGGTATAGCAATGCTCAATAGATTGCAAAATTTTGTGGTAGGGGTTTGGTTTCTAAATCTCCCTTTGTTTTTGGGTGTGGAGACCAAACCCCCACAGTTTTTTTCTGAAACGTTATAGTTTTTTAAAAGAATATATAGTACCATTGCGTAAGTCCTATGATATATTAAACTAGAAATTGTTGAACTTACTTAGTATAGCTATAAATATGATTGCAGCAGAATCAAAACAAAACAAAACAAAAATCACAAAAGTTACCTCCTTCGCAGCAATTAATGAGTGTCAGCTCACTAAAGATAAATCCCTACACTCCTTAATAGAAATTAATCCTGGAGAAATTATCAGTGAATTTGGCTCAAAAGAAGTTCTGGATACTCCTAATTATTTAACCGTCCAAATTAGCGATAGCGAACATATTATGCTCGCTCCAGAGTTTTTGCAATACATCAATCATAGTTGCAGTCCCAACGTTTTTTTCGACACTACAAATATGGTAGTTATGGCACTACAAAAAATAGAAATAGGAGAAGAATTTACATTCTTTTATCCATCAACAGAATGGTCTATGGATCAAGGATTTGATTGTCTTTGTCAAAGTGAAAATTGTCTAGAATATATTCAAGGTGCTGCTCATTTACCGCCAGAAATTTTGAGAAAATATAAACTTTCCCAGTACATAGAACAAAAACTAGAAAATTAGCATCAGCATATACCCCATAAATCCTGCTACTGAGAACAATCCAACTCTCATAAAAAATGTTATCGCTCTTCGTGGAAATTCTACTTAGGGCGATAATCACTAAATTGTTACTTATTTCAATTCAATGGCTACTAAAAATTTAGCTCTCAGTGAGTTGACAGGAAAAACTTATACCGAAATTGTTTTTAACCAAGTTTGGGGTAAAGTAGAAACCTATCGAGCAACTCACCCACAAAAAGAAATATTTATGATGGCTTTTGGTGACACCACTCAACCTTTGCCATCTACAGTAGTAAAGGCTATGGTAGAAGCTGCAAATCGCTTAGGCGATCGCCAAACTTATACTGGTTATGAAGATATTACCGGAAATCCAGCCCTAAGATCGGCAATTTGCACCGACTATTATCAAAAAAAAATGGGAGTCGAAATAGACTCATCCGAAGTTTTTATCAGTGATGGTGCTCAATCAGTTTCCGTCAACATTCAAGAACTATTTGCTCCGGATAATATAGTAGCGGTACAAAACCCAACTTACCCGTCTTTTGTAGAAGGAACTTTACTTGCAGGTCGTCCATTAGTAAACTTGCCTTGTCTTGAGGAAAATAATTTTGTACCCAAGCCGCCAGAGGAAAAAGTAGACTTAATTTATCTTTGCTTTCCGAATAACCCCACAGGAGCAGTTGCTACTACCGAACAGCTAAAATCTTTTATTGACTATGCCAAAAGTAACCAAGCTGTAATTATTTTCGATGCGGTGTATAGCCCTTTTATTACAACTCCAAATATACCAAAGAGTATTTATGAAATTGAAGGAGCTAAAGAATGTGCTATTGAAATTGGCAGTTTTTCCAAATGGGCTAATTTTACAGGTTTAAGAGTCGGATGGTGCGTTATTCCTCAAGCGCTAAAGATTAAAAATACAGTGCCAGGAGAATTAAATAATTTGTGGCAGATTCGTCATGCTGTTAAATTTTGGGGTACTGCCAATATTGCCCAACATGGAGCGATCGCTGCTTTATCTCCAGCAGGGCAACTAGAATGTCAGGAGGTGGTAAACTATTACTTGCAAAATGCTCGCTTGCTCCGAGATGGTTTAGCAGCAACAGGACTAGAGTGTTTTGGTGGAATTGATAGTCCTTTTGTTTGGGTAAAAGCTCCTGAAGGTTTGTCATCCTGGCAGTTTTTTGAAAAAATGTTGGAGTCAAAGGGAATTGTTGGAGTCCCTGGTTCTGTGTTTGGCGATAATGGAGAAGGATACTTACGTTTAGTGGCATTAGGACAGAGAGAGGAGATTCAAGCAGCCGTCAAAAATCTATCAGGACTTACGCACTCAAATTAGTAAGTATCTGCTGTTTTCGCCTTGGGAAAAAATCAAAATAAGGATTTGAATTATGAGTGTCATTGAATTTGACCAATATCCAATAATTGAATTGGATGAACCGGAAGCCGATCTTATTGAGAAAGTAGGAAATTACCTGAATCAGTTTGGTTTTTTGTGTGTTAAAGATCCAATTGAAGCTAGAGTCAGAATAGATAAAGATATGGAAAATCTCCAGGATGTAGTTGATGTATATTATGGAGAAGATGCTTACACGGGTGAAGGTTCTGTGTTTCATGGAACTTATAGTCGATTTGAAACTGGGGGAAATACAGGAGTAGAGCAATACTTTGAATTTTTTTCCCATCTACTAGGGATAATTTCTCGTACCTTGGGATACCCGCAAGAATTTTTACAAGAATTTTCTCGACAAGAAAAATATGGGTTATATTTTTACGCTCCAGAGGAAGAATATGTAGAATCGATTAAAAATAGTAATCGGGAAGAAATTGTAATTTCACCTCACAAAGATAGATCGTTGATTACCCTTGTAATTTCAATAAAAGGATTGGAAGGCTATACCCAGGAATATGGTTGGTTTTCTATGCCAGATCGAGAAGGATACTTAATTGTTCAAGGAGGTACGCTTTTGCAGAAAATAACTCAGAACAAAATCAAAGCAAACATTCACCGAGTTAGAGGACATGATTCTTCAAAAGCATTATTTTGGAGTAATTTAGTACCGATTTAAGTAATATTAGGGCTTAGGCAGAAACCGGGTTTATTGGCGCAATTGGATGAAATGATTATGAAAATATTACCGAACTCTTAAGGTATAAAGCCTCTCCATTCATGGAGAAAAAAGCGGTCGAGGGATGGCGAGGTTTCCTCGCTTGCCTCCAATCGACCAAGAGAGCGGTTGTTTGCGGAGCAGTCCGTTAGGATGGGATGGCGAGGAGACCTCGCTTGCCTCCAATCAACCAAGAGAAGAAAAAAAATTCCTTTTAGGCAATCCTATCCGTTATAAGAAGAGGTAATTATTAATTATTAATTAATTCGGGTTTAAAGCCGACCCTTGAAAGGGGAAAAAAAGAAATTTTTTCCTTCTTTGTCAATCCTCTCCCTAAAAGGGAGAGGTAATTGTTAATTGTTAATTGTTAATTGCTGAATAAATAAGCTTTAACTATGGCAGTATTAATACTTACAGAAATTGACCCGACAGATTTATGGTTTGCCGAATTAATTGACCAATTGCAGAACCGCAAGCCCGATTTAGATTTGCGAGTCTGGCCAAAATACGGGAAACCCGAAGAGATTGAGATTGTTCTGGCCTGGAGGCCACCACCAGGGGTAATGCAAAGATTTCCTAATCTGAAGTTAATTATGTCTCTAGGAGCTAGCGTAGAAACCATTTTAGAAGACCCCGATTTACCCAAACATATTCCGATCGCCCGTCTCGTCTCTGAAAGCAAAACATTGCAAATGGTAGAGTATGTTACTCTAGCTGTTTTGATGTTTCAACGACGTTTTATAGAGTATCAAACATTGCAGCGATTGGGACGCTGGGAATATCTATCTGTAGCAGATTCTAGCTTATTTACAGTTGGAGTTTTGGGGTTGGGAGTTTTAGGTTTAGGAGTGGCAAAAAAGCTTGCAGATATGAACTTTCCTGTGCGGGGATGGAGTAGAAAACGTAAAACAGTTGCTGGAATAGAATGCTTTCACGGGCGCGAAAAATTAGAGCTTTTCCTGAGTAAATGCCAAGTGATTATCTGTCTGCTACCATTAACGCCAGAAACCAAAGGTATTCTCTGCCATGAAACTTTTTCAGCTTTACCTTCAAGGGCTTGTATAATTAACGTTGGTAGAGGCCAACACTTGGTAGAAGCAGATTTATTGAGTGCCTTAGATTCGGGCCAAATTGCTGGTGCGTGTTTGGATGTATTTGATACTGAACCTTTGCCTATAGACCATCCTTTTTGGTCTGATTCGCGTATTATAGTGACTCCCCATATCGCTGCTCCTGGTTTGCCCAAGGAAGTAGCTGATCGTGTTCTAGACACAATAGATTCCAGTTTAGAAGGAAGACCTTTGGAGTATTTAATTGACTGTGACAGAGGCTACTAAAAAGGATTTTAATTAAAACCCAACACCTAACATCTAAAATTAATAAATATGAATGAAGACCTTTGGAGTATTTAATTGACTGTGACAGAGGCTACTAAAAAGGATTTTAATTAAAACCCAACACCTAACATCTAAAATTAATAAATATGAATGAATTAACATCTATTGACATTTCAGCTATTCGTGCAGGTAAAATTAAACTTTTGGCAAATGCTCACCTCCCTGGTGCAGACTTAACAGGAGCTCAACTTTCAGAAGTAGACTTCGATCAAGCTCACTTGGTTGGAGTTAATTTTGCTGGTGCAAATCTACAGAAAGCAAAACTAAGGGCTAATCTTCGGGCTGTAGATTTTACTGGTGCTGACTTGAGAGGAGCAGACTTTCGTAATGCAGATTTAAGGGGTGCTATTTTTATCGATGCTCAACTTAGAGAAGCTAGCTTTGCAGGAGCATTCTTAAATGGAGCTATCTTTAATGATTTAGACCTCAGTGGTCTTGATTTTCGTGGAGCTGACTTACGAGGAGTTAATTTGATTAGAGCAAATTTGTTTCAAGCCGAGTTTAGTAGTGCTAATCTTTCTGGTGCAGACTTATCCCAGGCAGATTTAGAAGAGGCTAATCTAAGTGGGGCAATACTCCGAGGCACAAACTTACAAAGAGCCAATTTGCTCTGTGCTTTACTAGAACAGACTGACTTAACTGGGACTTTATTAACTGATGCTTGTGTCCAAGGCACACCTCTTGATTAAGTCAAGTTAAAAATCAAAGGTCAAAAGTCAAAAGTTTGATTTTCTTATCTACCCCACCTTTTGTACGGATAACTACACCATGTTGCAGGTTCAAGAAAGTGACTTTGCTACATATCCTCTTGGTGGAATGGTGGAAAAATATCAAAGTATAAAGTAGTTCTCAAACTCAAACATTAATCTATAGATAAATCCTATAAGGGTCTACCTATTTAGAGTAACTCATGTACTTCCTTTTGTTATCAAAAAACTCACAGTGAAGCTTATTATGTACATAAGTACAAGTAAAGTTTACAATTATTCACAAAATGGTTATAATATCTGCGAAGGTACATATTGAAAAATTATGGTGACGGCATTGTTTACGAGTACACCAATGCAAAATCAAAGTGGCGATCGCCTGGTAAGCAAGGTAGCAGGAACAGCAATTGCAGCCCTGTTTAAAAGCTCCGATCAAGTCGAAGCCAATGTCCGCGCCGAGCCAGTGGCCAAACTCTTACAGGGTAGTCTGGATGGGTTTGATTTCATAGGCAAAGGAATGCAGATGTATAATGGCCTTCGCATCGAAGTCATGGAACTTTACCTACAAGCTATATCAATAGACTTCAGTGCAATTTTTACAGGTAAAGTAAAACTCAAGCAGCCTATCCAGGCCACTATGAGGACAGTATTAACTGAGTCAGATTTGACCACCTCTTTCAATACCCCATTTGTGGTAGAGAAACTCCAAAGGCTCCAATATCAGGGACAACCCCTACATTTCCAAAACACTCAAATGACTATTACTGAAGATAGAGCCTTAAGACTAAATACTCAAGTCGGAGTAGGAAGTTCAAATCAACCTATAGACGTTGATTTTACTGCTAACATCGAAGTGGAGGAGCGACGCAAAATCAAATTTGTCAATGTCAAATATAATGGTAATCAAGAGTCAGTAGACCTAGGTAAATCTCTAATAGATCATGTCAATAACTTACTAGATTTAGATAAATTTGCCATAGAAAATACTCAACTGCGAGTAGATCGGCTACGAATAGGAAAAGATAACATTACATTCTACGGTATAGCTAAAATCGATCAATTCCCCAGTGGAGTTAAAAAGAAATAGGATTAATTAAATTGATGTAACAATATATTTTGCTTGTAGGGACGTTGGCTTAATGTCCCTACAATTAGTTTATTGTCCTGAAAATAGCTCTAAGCCTAGCTATTTTCATCCTGATCGACTTTAGGAACATAATCAGGACGTTGGGTATCTTCCCAACCAGGAGGACGTTTAGAATTATACCAAGCAATTGAACCAATAGTCACAGCAGCCACAAAGCCTACTACTACAACTGCTATCGGAATCCATAGATCGCCTTGTACCATATTAAATCTTCCTATTAAATTTTTATTTGATCATCATTAATATTATCTCACGGTATGGAGAAGTTGAAAGAAAGAAAAATCTACTATAGCAATCCGTGCATAGGTTGCGGGTAATCAAAAAGTAGATAAAAAAACCGAAACTCTCACCAGTTAAGTGTTAAGTCTTCCCTCACAGGAGTGCGCGTTCCCTCTGTTGGTCAGCATTCCCTCTCTTGGTCGGCGTTCCCATGGCGCACTTCGGAGCGGCTCTGAAAGAGCGGGAAACCTCGCCGGGTTACCGCTTGCGCCTGCCGGCGGCGCGGGGTCTGACCGCTTGCGTCTGTCGCACCCCGCGGGGTCGCACCGCTGTTCCCTAAAAGCGGTAAGATTTTTATATACGAATAAAATAGGATTGCTATATTATTTCTAGCCCAGTATTCTACATATATTGGTCTTTTGTTTTCATCACTGTCACTCAGGTCGAGGACTGTGTAATAGATACGTCGTTCATTGTCCATAGCAAAGGCAATTACCGTACCTTTGTGTTGCACTAGGGTGGGATATTTGTAGGTCTTGTCTTCATAGGATTTGAGGAAATTATCAAATATAAAATTATCAAATATATTTTGATTACTCATAAGATTTTTGTAGTTTATTTACACAGTCAAAGTACATCTTTTGAGCTTTCTTCTGATTATCTTAATTTTTTTTGATCATAAATTAAATGCAGGGGATTACCTCTTGTGGTTGCCCTATTACCCAGATGGGTGGGCATGGGGGATCATCCTTACCAAGGCTAAAATAATCTATGACTAATACCAATTCCCAACAATAGACATCTCCAGAAAAGAGGGAATAGGGAACACTTAACACGGAGAAGTAGTTTATTAGACATCTCCGAAAATAGTCAAACACTTAATATAACTATCTTTTGATGAGCGATCGCTACCTGCTGTCGATAGTTAATTTTTACGATAAAATCAGTGTTCCAGATACTTACTATTATAAACTATCTCAAAAGTAGCCATGCCACTGAACTGATTTATATCTAGAGTAAGGAGGATTTACTACTACAAAATCAATGTACCTATTCGTAGTCGCACAAGACCACAAATAGTCATAATTATTTGCTCATATTTTTCTGGCTTTAATCTAAATCTTTCTTGGACTACTCTGAAAATTTTGATCAACAGGACTTACGGAAGTACGCTATATATAGTGTTTAAGAACTATGTTCTGTCTGTATTTAGTTAGTAAATTTGAGCAGTGTCCAAAAACTATGTTATACTGTCGCCATAGTTGGTTGCATAAAGTAG
>NZ_JAAHGT010000295.1 GCF_010672385.1 Okeania sp. SIO2F4 | reverse complement strand
AACGGGATTAAGTAAAAGGAGAAAGGTAAAAAAAGCATTTTGAGTAAGAGAAAGTAAAAATTCTTTATAAGTCAAGGTTTTTAGACGAGTCTAACATTTTTATTGCTTCCCTAATTTTCATTGAAGACTTGGCCGAAAAAGTGGTAGAGGCTGTTACCCCCCACCGCGATAAATTAGATGTTGCCGTTGTCTTCCCTTCCATGCCACAAGTAATGCGCCTGAATAAAATGGGCAGCTTTTCAATGGCCCAACTAGGTCAGAGTAAAAGCGCGATTGCTCAATTTATGCGGAAGCGGAAGGAAAAATCTGGTTCTTCTTTCCAGGATGGAATGCTGAAGTTGCTGCAAACTCTGCCGAAAGTGCTGAAGTATATGCCTATTGATAAGGCGCAGGATGCTAGGAACTTTATGCTCAGTTTCCAATATTGGTTAGGGGGTTCCTCGGAAAACTTGGAAAATTTCTTGCTGATGTTGGCAGACAAATATGTTTTCAAGAATGAGAAAAAAAGTTCTTTTCAATATGTCGATCCAGTGGTTTACCCAGACATGGGTGTTTGGCATCCCCTTGCACCTAAAATGTTTGAGGATGTTAAAGAATATCTCACCTGGTACAACAATCGCAAAGACATTTCCGAAGATTTGAAAGACCCCCTCGCTCCTTGTGTTGGTTTAGTTTTGCAGCGTACCCACTTAGTTACGGGAGATGACGCTCACTATGTTGCCATGTTGCAAGAATTGGAAGCAATGGGAGCGCGAGTTGTGCCTGTATTTGCTGGAGGGTTAGATTTTTCTAAACCAGTGGATGCCTATTTTTGGGAAACTGCTGCTAAGGGAGTTGAACCTACACCATTAGTAGATGCAGTTATTTCTTTAACTGGTTTTGCACTGGTTGGCGGACCTGCTAGACAAGACCATCCGAAAGCTATCGAATCTTTGAAACGGTTGAACCGACCATATATGGTTGCCCTACCTCTGGTTTTCCAGACTACTGAAGAATGGGAAGAAAGCGAACTTGGTTTGCACCCCATACAAGTTGCTTTGCAAATAGCTATTCCCGAACTTGACGGAGCGATCGAACCTATTATTATGTCTGGACGGGATGGGGCGACCGGAAAAGCGATCGCTCTCCAAGACCGGATCGAAGCTGTTGCTCAACGCGCTCTGAAGTGGGCAACTCTCAGACGTAAACCTAAACTGAATAAAAAAGTTGCTATTACTATTTTCAGTTTCCCACCAGATAAAGGAAATGTTGGTACTGCTGCATATTTAGATGTTTTCGGTTCCATCTATGAAGTTGTGAAAGGACTCAAAAACAACGGTTACGATATTCAAGACTTGCCAGACTCCGCAGAAGAGTTGATGAAGCAAGTCATCCATGATGCGACTGCTCAGTATCAAAGTCCGGAGTTGAATATTGCTCACCGGATGTCAGTTGCAGAATATGAAAGTTTGACACCATATTCCGAACGTTTACATGAAAATTGGGGACCCCCTCCAGGAAACCTGAATAGCGATGGCGAAAATTTATTAATCTACGGTAAGAGTTTCGGCAACGTTTTTATTGGAGTACAACCAACTTTTGGTTATGAAGGCGACCCCATGCGGTTGTTGTTCTCTCGTTCCGCTAGTCCCCATCATGGTTTTGCTGCTTACTATACTTATTTAGAACAAATTTGGAAAGCTGATGCGGTGCTACATTTCGGTACTCACGGTTCTCTCGAATTTATGCCTGGTAAGCAAATTGGAATGTCTGGAGATTGTTATCCAGATAATCTCATTGGCAGTATTCCCAATATCTATTATTATGCAGCGAATAATCCGAGTGAAGCGACTATTGCTAAACGTCGGAGTTATGCTGAGACTATTTCTTACTTGACTCCTCCTGCGGAAAATGCTGGTTTATATAAAGGTTTGCAGGAGTTGAACGAGTTGATCGGTTCCTATCAAACTTTGAAGGATAGCGGACGAGGTATTCCCATTGTCAACACTATTATGGATAAGTGTCGGATAGTGAATTTAGACCAGGATGTGACGCTGCCAGAAAAGGATGCTCAGGAGTTGACTGCTGAGGAACGGGATAAAATTGTTGGGGATGTTTACCGTAGACTGATGGAAATTGAGTCTCGGTTGTTGCCTTGTGGTTTGCACATTATTGGTAAACCTCCTAGTGCTGAAGAGGCGATCGCTACTTTGGTAAATATTGCTAGTCTAGACCGAGAAGAGGAAGAGATAACTGGTTTACCTCGAATTATTGCTAATAGTCTTAACCGCGATATTGAGGAACTTTACCAAAACAATAATAAGGGTATTCTCGCCGATGTGGAGTTAGTACAGAATATTACGGAAGCGACTCGTGCTGCTGTTGCTGCGTTGGTACAACAACAAACTGATGCTGAAGGTCGAGTTTCGATGGTGAGCAAACTCAATTTCTTCAATATGAGGAAAAAAGCACCTTGGATAGAAGCTTTAGAAGCAGCAGGTTTTCCGGATGTTGATGCCGAAGTTATTAAACCTCTGTTTGAATATTTGGAATTTTGCCTTGAGCAGGTTTGTGCTGATAATGAATTAGGTTCTCTGTTACGAGCGTTGGAAGGGGAATATATTTTACCCGGACCTGGTGGCGACCCTATTCGGAACCCGGATGTTTTGCCTACTGGTAAGAATATGCACGCTCTCGATCCCCAGTCTATTCCTACTGCTGCTGCTGTTAAATCGGCAAAAATTGTGGTTGACCGTTTATTGGCACGGCAAATGCAAGAAAATGGTGGGCAATATCCAGAAACTATTGCTGTTGTCTTGTGGGGAACCGATAATATCAAGACTTACGGCGAATCTCTCGCTCAGGTAATGTGGATGGTAGGTGTCAAACCTATTCCTGATGCTTTGGGTCGAGTGAATAAGTTGGAATTAATTCCATTAGAAGAATTAGGTCGTCCGCGGGTTGACGTAGTTATTAACTGTTCCGGTGTATTCCGAGATTTATTTATCAATCAAATGAACCTTTTGGATAAAGCTGTGAAAATGGCAGCAGAAGCAGAGGAACCGGAAGAGATGAATTTTGTCCGGAAACACGCTCTCAAGCAAGCGGAAGATTTAGGAGTAAATTTACGTCAAGCTGCAACGCGGGTATTTTCTAATGCTTCGGGTTCCTATGCTGCTAATGTTAATTTGGCAGTTGAGAATAGTACCTGGGAAGAGGAGTCGGAATTACAGGAAATGTATTTGAAGCGCAAGTCCTTTGCTTTTAATTCTGATAACCCAGGAATGATGGAAGATAACCGGAAAGTATTTGAGTCAGCATTGAAAACTGCCGATGCTACATTCCAGAATTTAGATTCGTCAGAAATTAGTTTGACCGATGTAAGTCATTATTTTGATTCTGACCCGACAAAAATTGTCGCGACTCTCCGGGATGATGGGAAAAAACCATCTTCTTATATTGCAGATACCACGACAGCGAATGCTCAGGTTCGGTCATTATCTGAGACGGTACGTTTGGATGCTCGGACAAAAATGTTGAATCCCAAATGGTATGAGGGAATGTTGTCTCATGGTTATGAAGGAGTGCGGGAGTTGTCAAAGCGTCTCGTGAATACCATGGGATGGAGTGCGACTGCTGGTGCAGTTGATAATTGGGTTTATGAAGATGTGAATGAGACATTTATTAAAGATGAGCAGATGCAGCAGCGGTTGTTGAATTTGAATCCGCATTCGTTCCGGAAGATGGTGACTACATTATTGGAAGTGAACGGTCGCGGTTATTGGGAGACCAGTGAGAGTAATTTGGATCGGTTGCGTGAGTTGTATCAGCAAGTGGAGGATAGAATTGAGGGGATAGAGTAATTAATTGATAATTGATAATTGATAATGGATAATTAATGGATAAGGAAAGCTATCTCTAATTATTAATTATCTATTGGTAGGGTGGGTGAATATTTGCCCGCCCTTTTTTAATTTTGTCAATATTGCTTAATACCTATTTTCGATACATGGGATGTGCTTCAATACAACCTTCTGAAATAGCTGCATCCCCAAAATCTTTAAACAAAGAACTAGCATTGTAAACAGTTAGACACTCTTGACTTCTAGTTATCCCTGTATAAAGAAGCTCTTTGCTATGTTCATTTTGTTGCTTTTCATCAGGATTAAAGAACACCAATATATTACTTAATTCCCATCCTTTAAAACTGTGAATAGTAGAAATTTTTATCCTTCCACCTTGCATCCAAAAAGCAGTTTTATACCCCCGCCTTATTTCATCGACCTTATCTTTGATTTTTTTTGAATCTCCAGCATAAAATTTTTTCAGCTTCTCATTTTCTTCTTGAGACTCAAAAGCAGGTTGATAAGGTAAACTGAGTTGATTTAAAACTTTACATACTTCCCACCCATCTTTTACAGAGCAAACTAGAATTGCTATATCTGCACGAGCATTATTTCTATCTTTAGTTAAATTTTTAACATCTACTTTTAAAGCTTCAATTGATTCTTTATATGTACCATTAAACCAGAAATTGCGCACGAAAAGATTGCCTTGAAGTGGTTTCATTGATTTGACATTATCTTCTATTTCTAGTTTAGTATAATCAGCAAGAAAATTAGCTAGTTTTGCTGTTTGTTCTGGGATTCTAAAAGACTCTTTAAGTTTCGTAGGAGCACCTACTAACTTTGGTATTGATTCTCTCCTTATTTCTTCACAACCATATATATTTTGCCGACGATCTTCACAAAACATAAACTCATAGTTTTCTTGACAAATATTCTGTAAATCCTTCACCCAAGCACTTTTAAAATCTTGACCTTCATCAATGAGTAATACATCTACAGGTGTTTTATCATTTAGATTATTTTCTCTTGTATTTTTCCGATCAATTTTCTCTTCGTCAGTTATCTCCTCCTCTGATGAATTCTCATCTGTAAAAATACGGTGATAGTGACCTACTTCAATCTTGCGATAGCAATCTAGCTTACCATTTTTTTTACCATAATAACGAGCTAGACGTTTTACTAAGTCCTTAATGTAATTTACCAATGTAATATTATAGCAAACTACAAGAACCCTTTTTTCTTCTGAAGCAGCAATAGCAGCTTTGTGAGCTAACAACAACGTTTTTCCAGAACCAGCAGCACCTTTCACTCTAGTACGGCGAGAGTTTTTTTGCTTATTTAGTATTTCCCGTTGCTTTTTAGTCAGGTTAAGTAAATGTTCAATATTTGTCATGCCATGTTTAGGAAAAGCTAACGCATTAGCTAAACGATCTGCTAATCCTATTTCCTGCATTAAATTAGCAAATTTAGAACCGTGTCTAAGATTACGTTCTTCTAGGAGTTGTCTAAGATTTTTAGGTTCAATATCATCCCATCCAAAAACATGGGAATGTTTATCTAATATAGTTCTTACTCGCCTTTTAATATCAGCAGTTTTATGTTTGTGAAAATAAACAAAACGTCTAATTAAACCGTAGACTTGATCGTTAAGTATTTTCTTAGAACCCAAAATAGGTATCTCATATTTAAAAATAGAATCGTGATACTTCTTCACCTGTTTGAAAGGACAGTCTTCTTTGTGCCATTTACCAGTATCTTTGGCGCGAACTTCCCACTGATATCCGTCTTTCTTATTGCCTTGAATTCTATGAACATCTGGAGTCCAATCTTTAACTTCAAAAATTCCCATACCAGCATCTTTACAAAATATGATAATGTCAGGTTTTAAACCATTTAAGTAAGGTTGAACATACACAGTCCAATTATCATCAAGAACTTCACACAAAGCATTTGTTAATGCTTTTTCACCTTCTGTAAGTTTTTGAGGTAAAGTGTTCAAGTCATCTGGTACTAAAATCGCCATAAATTTTATCCCTGATTTGTTGATTTTTACGAATTACTATTGAATTCATCTTAGTTTATTGTCTCACTTTGTTTTTCTATCAAAAATGGTATAAATACTGATTTTTAAATAGATAATCGATCTAAATATCAGTATTTTTATTTAAGTAAAAATAATGAAACTATTCTCTACTGGAGTCAAGAAGACCAAGCATTTATAGCAATGGATTGAAACTGCTCAAGAATTAGGATGATAAATTCCTACACCAAAAATAAGCTCAATATTGACATAGATAAAATAGGCGATAGAACTCCGTTCCGCTTCGCGATCGCTACTTTTTTTATTACAATTTTTTGTGCTATCCTAAAGAAAGTAGATATTACCCACAAAAAAGAATCAAATCAAGGAGTGATAATCATGGCAGCAAAATCTAGCAACAATAGAGCTAATAACAATAAAATTAATGTTCGTATAGCGGTTTCTGCTGCAAAGAAATATTTGCAATCTCTTCAAAGTATATTAGAATATAAAATTCAAGATTTAAGACTAGAAGAAGTAGAGTTCTCAGAAGACAGAAAATATTGGTTAATTACACTGGGATTTATTGCTAATACAACAGGAGAAGAAGAAAGTTTTTTCTTAAAAAAAGAGAGGGAATATAAAGTTTTTAAGGTTAACGCTGAAACAGGTAAAGTTGAATCAATGAAAATTCGCG
This sequence comes from Okeania sp. SIO2F4, assembly GCF_010672385.1. Classification (GTDB taxonomy): domain Bacteria; phylum Cyanobacteriota; class Cyanobacteriia; order Cyanobacteriales; family Microcoleaceae; genus Trichodesmium. The sequence continues at coordinate 3,641 of NZ_JAAHGT010000295.1, read as the reverse complement.
AATTATGATAGATTATATTCGCAAACTATTTGGCAAATATAAACGCAAAGGAGTTATAGTTGATACAAACATTCTACTTTTATTGTTTGTAGGTTCAGTTAATAAAAAGCGCATTTATAAATTTAATCGTACTGAACAGTTTTCACCAAAAGATTATGATTTTTTAGTAGAAATAATATCGTATTTTTCCAAAATTGTTGTCACTCCTAATATTCTGACCGAAGTGAGTAATTTCATCAATCAGCTCAGTGAACCAGAACGTTCTCAAGCTCTAGAATATTTAGCAAAAGCATTAACTAAATGGGATGAATTTTATGTCGAAAGTAGCACCGCAACTCAAGTAGACAAGTTTACTAAATTTGGTTTAACTGACAGTGGAATTATCAGTTTAGCACAAGGAAAATATTTAGTATTAACTGACGATTTTAAGTTGGCAAACTATCTAGAAAAAATAGAGATTGATACTGTTAATTTTAATCATATTAGGGTATCTGGATGGAAGGAAAACTAAATATGTGAAAATTTGGTATAATTATAGGCAATATATCAACTAAAAATATCAAAACAGATTATGGCTGAACTAAAACTCAGGTCAAAAGATCCAGATTCCCTCAGACGAATTATTCAAACTGCTTTGTCCGAAAGGTTGCAGAGTGTCAAAGCAGGAATTAAAAAGACAGAAGAACGCTTAAAAGAATTTGAAACTAAGTATCAGTTATCAACAGAAGAATTTATTGCCCGCTTTAATAATGATGAATTATTCCATAGTTTTGACTTTGATGAATGGATTGGAGAATCTCAAATGTTGGCACATTTACAACAAACAAAAGAATCTATAGAAGACATTCATTTTGTTGATTGAAGATTATTTTCAAGAGATTCAGCTATTATTTGAATCTTCAGTTTCGTGCAGTTATTATTAAATATTATCTAGAAAATTAAGCCAATGCTACACTACGAAATAATCCTCTATTGGAGTCAATAAACAAGAGCATTTATAGTAGAAGTTCCAGAATTACCAGGTTGTATTACTGATGGAGAAACTTATCAAGAAGCACTGCAAAATGTAGAAATAATTATGCAATAATGGATAGAAACTGCTCAAGAATTAGGACGAGAAATTCCTATACCAAAAACACGCTCAATATTGGCATAATTTATGAATAATTTTTGATTGATCGCCCAGCATAACCTAAGAATCACCAAGCATCCTCTAAAAATCGCCTCATCCAAAAAACAATCAAATTACAAAATTGAACGATGAGCAAATGCAGCAACGCCTTTTGAATTCAATATTATTTTTTGCGGTAGATTAGAAACGTTTCATCCTATTAATCTCAGACATATTTATAAGCTCGCCTCGCGGTCACTGGGTTAAACTGAGTATCCACAAATTGAACCGGATCGTAAGTCTCAATCCACAAATGAGCGCCACAATCTAAAGGTTGATAGGGCTTATAAACTATACGACACTCACCCTTAAGAATTATCTGATACCCCAAATCATTACGGTTTCTCTGCTTCACAGATACTACTGGTTTCAATTTATCGGGAGTCATTAGAGGATCGTGCTTGATTCTCTTGCCATTTTTTTTTATTTTCTGTTGATTGACATGAATTATCGTCGGTTTCTTTCGTTCCTGATGACACCAAATACCTTTCGGACCTCTTGTACCTGGTACGACCACAGGCATTTTCCGCTCACCATAAACAGGAATTTGCCAAAATCCTTTATCCTTATAAGCACCTCTAATTCTACCTTGAGAAAGTAGAACTCTTACTCGTTGACAACAAATACCTAATAAAAAAGCAGCTTCTCTTGTTGTAATAGTAGTCATTTGTACTATAGCACTATAGTTTTTATATAATAGTAATTATAATTTTATACTTCTCAAGTATAGTCATCCAATTAAGAAAATGTGTAGCGAATGTAACAGATTTTTTGAGGATGATCGGATAATTCTGATGGAGAAATCTATCAAGAAGCACTGCAAAATGTAGAAATAATCATGCAAGAATGGATAGACACTGCTCAAGAATTAGAACGAGAAATTCTTACACCAAAAATTCGGTAAATATTGACATAGATAAAACAGGCGATAGAACTCCGTTCCGCTGTCGCGTTTCGCTGCGCAACATGAAAGGTGGAGCCTAGCAGCAGCTATATCGCCTTCCTCATAACCAGAGCGATCGCTAATCTACTAGACGAGCCACTTTTTCTATTAAAAATATAACTGTTCGCTCCGCCAAAATGCCCTAACTAATTTAATTTCACCGTAACTATAACGCTCTTGTAAATAGTCATAAATAGGTTTCAATGTTTCATCCCCTATTTCTTCTATTGCTGCAATAATTTTTTCTTGATGTTCTGGTTTAACCAACCTATCAATATCTACTGGTTGTTCCTTTTCTATCAACTCAGCTAAATGACCAGCAATAGTGGTAGATTTTAGCCCCCTTTCATTAGCAATAGCATCAATACTTAATCCTTTTTTATACAATTCCAATGTTTCCATCACCGTCATAGAAAGACTATTATCAACAACTTTTGCTAACTCTCGAATAGGTTCCGAATTAGTAGGTAAACCATACTCTGCACAATAATTTCTGATCGCCTCAATAAACTGCTTGCCATACTTATCTCGCTTCCCAGTACCCACCCCAGAAATATCAATAAATTCATCTAATGTTTGAGGACGTTTCTGTGCCATATCTCGTAAATTAGAATCGTGAAAAATTACATAAGGTGGCACCATTTGTTCATCAGCAATTCTTTTCCGCAATGCTCGTAACTCTTCAAATAATCTTTGTTCATCTGCTGCTAAAGAAGTAGTAGTTTTCTCAATCTTATGTTTCTTTTCTATGGCAATTTCTACCTTGATTTTTCTGCCCATTACTTCCCAACTATTTTGATTCAGCTTCAACACCGAATAACCATCAGTTGTTTCCTCCATTAAACCTTGATGTAAAAGAGACCTTGCTAAATTTTTCCATTCCTCAACACTCCTATCTTTACCAATGCCATAAGTAGAAAGTTTGTCATGTTTTCTCTCCAAAACTTTCTGATTTTTAGAACCTCTTAAAACCTCAATAATATAAGTCATGCCAAACCTTTCTTTAGTTCTCGCCACACAAGACAAAAACTTCATTGCTTCAATAGTCCAATCTTCGATTGGTTTGGGATATTTACAATTATCACAATTCCCACAATTTCCCGGAAAATCTTCCCCAAAATAGCTTAATAAAATCCGGTGACGACAATCAGTAGCTTCCGAATAATTAATAATTCTTCTTAATTGTTGTTCGGCAATTCTTTTTTCTTGCTCATCATCTTTTTGATCGATTAAATATTCAATACTTTTCTTATCGCCATAACTAAAAAATAGAATACATTGAGCAGGTTCCCCATCTCGACCAGACCTACCAGTTTCCTGATAATAACCTTCTATATTTTTGGGCAGGTCATAGTGAATCACAAACCGCACATCTGGTTTATTAATTCCCATGCCAAAAGCTACAGTTGCTACAATTACATCAACATCATCTCTGATAAATTTAGTTTGATTAATAGTTCTTTCCTCATCACTCATGCCAGCATGATAAGGCAAAGCAGATACATGATTTTGCCGTAATTCATAAGC
>NZ_JAAHGT010000294.1 GCF_010672385.1 Okeania sp. SIO2F4 | reverse complement strand
TCTAAACTGTAGTGAATATTGGGTTGTAAACGTAGTTTATGCTCAACTAATTGCTTTTGCCATTGCTTCTGGTGGGAGTAGAGCGATCGCCAAATCACAAGTTTTACCTCCATTACCTTTTAGTTTACTCGAAGAAGCGTTGCGTCGATGTCGAACAACAGGTCGTAGTCAGATATATGCTTGGTTAATTAGCCAAATTCAGAATCTTAGGGAATAGGGAATAGGGGGAAATAATGGATAATTGATAATGGATAATTGATAATTATTTAGAGTTTAAATTTTTTGTACTTTTGAAAAACTTTCACCCTTTTTATATCTAAAGGAAATAGTTTACTTTTTTTCCAAAGTTTGGCAAACTAATTCATTATCAATTAAAAATATTATCCATTGGTAAATATCTAGCAATTTATAATTATTGATGAAAGAAATAATTAACAATATTTTGACTCACATAGGTCAGGTTAAATTACCTCCTCCATCATATATTGAAAAACTTCCACCCTTTTTATATCTAAAGGAAATAGTTTACTTTTTTTCCAAAGTTTAGCCAACTAATTCATTATCAATTAAAAAGATTATCCATTAGTAAATAACTAGCAATTTATAATTATTGATGAAAGAAATAATCAACAATATTTTGACTCACATAGGTCAGGTTAAATTACCTGCTCCATCATATTTTGATTCTCTTGAAACTTACACAGTTAAAAAAGTATCAGATGCTGACACCTTTGATGTTGTTGCTAATGATTCAGATGCAGAAATTACCGTCCGTTTCGCTTATATTGATACTCCAGAAACTCCTAAAGGATGGGGAGATTCACAGGTAGAAAAAATGAATCGTAAATATGAAAATCAACTATATCGTAGTCAATTTGAATGGGGAGAAAAAGGCAAAGAGCGACTCCAAGAATTAGTGGAAAAAAGTGGTAATCAAGTCAAAGTTAAAATTACTGGAGAAGAAAAACGACCAGGGCGATCGCCTCGTTGTTTTGGTGAAGTTTATTTACTAGATGGTACTTTTGTTCAGCACATTTTAGTACAAGAAGGATTGGCTCGAATTTATTATGATTATATTAGTGAATGTCCTAGAGAAATTGCAATTATGTTGTTTTTGGCAGAAGCTGAAGCTGAGATAAATCAGCGGGGAATATGGCAAGAAATTCAATCAGAATTTATTTCTCCTTGGTTATTCCGTTCTCTCAAGAAAAAACAAAAGAATTTTCTTAAAGATATAAGTAAAGAATTAAAAGCAGGTTCAATTACTGAAGCTGAGTTTGAAGCCAAGTTTGAACTTAAGCTACAGCAGCAAACTCAGGTTTTATCAACTCTTTTTGAAGAATTAAAAAATGATCTAATTACTCAACCTAAATTTGAGGATAAATGCAAAGAAGAATTAAATAATTTATTTGCATAATAATTAGTTTTTTTCAGTGAAACACAAGCATCTTGCTTGTAGATCAAATCCGGTAGTATCGGTATAAAAAAGCGTAGAAACCGGGTTTGTTTTAAATACCCGATTGTATAACATCTACACTCCCACAAACTCGGTTTCTGATAATACTTTCATTGCCAGCAGATTTGATCTGATAACTGCTATTATCACAATGCACAACTAAGAATTGAAATCCCTCCCCACAACTATTTCTATCAGGACTTACGCATGGAAACTAAATCAAGTGAGGGCGAATGCCATTCGCCCCTACATCTGGCGTTTTAAAGGTTAAGCATGCGTAATATCATGTCTCATTAAACAACTGTAATAAACAATCTTTACCCAAACCTGTAGGGACGTTGCATAACAAAAATGCGTTTTCCGTTCCGGAATGCTCCGCAAACATGTTGCGCAGCAAAACGTCCCTACATTGCGGTTAATTAATGTTACTTGATATAAGTCCTGCCTATAATAACTTCTCCAGAAATCCATATTTACAGCGCTTTTCACTCTTGATAAACCACATCGTCATAACCAAAACTCTGTAGGGGCGAATGGCCATTCGCCCCTACTGTGGTCTACTGTGCAGGAAAACCGCTGTATACTCATCCTCAACGATTTGTGAAAAAAACTGTAGGGGTTTGGTCTCCTTTCCCCAAGCAAAAATGGGATTTGTCAACCAAACCCCTACAATGAAATATTACCGAAAAATAAAGGTATAAAGCCTTCTATTTCAAGAGAAAAAAGTGCTCTTGAATTTCCTTATATTCAATTGGTGTAACGGTTTTAACCTTCTTGTAATTATCAATTATCCATTATCAATTATCAATTAATCAAAACCTATTTAGGATTGTTATAGATGTTTTTATGAATATTTAGTAAAGTTTTTTAGATTTATGGCTGTTTTTTATGAAGAGTTGATGAAGTTGTGATATCAAATCCTGGTTGAATAGAACCGTTTTCAGCAAACCCCGAAAACCCTGTAGAGAATTTGTATGCAAGCTCTCTACAGTTTGGGATAGAAAGGGTCTATCTGTACCGGATTTGGTATGAATAAACAGTTGCAATTCACAAAATACCTATGCCAATATATTTTTAGTTAGGTTAATTCAAGAAACTTAACTTACTGAAAAGAAAGTTCAAATCTACATGGAAAGTAATTATTATGGTTAGTCAAATAAACAAGAAAAATGCCGTAAACTTTTTACGGTCTACGACCGTAAAAAGTTTAGCTTCCATTGCTGTTTTAAGCACTTTATCTGCTGGCATTGCTGAAGCTGCAAACTTTACTACATTTACAGACCGCGCTGACTGGGAAGCAGCAGTTGGCTCCTTTAGCGAAGAGGACTTCAACGACTTTACTACGGAAGTATCCTTTGAGCAAAGCAGCTTAGATGTAGGCGATTTCACTCTTGTTGGTCTTGGTTCGCGAAGTTTTGGTAGAAACTTCATCGACGTTCCTCCTGCTCAATTCTCTGTATTTAACATAGATGGAACACCTAACGTTAACGCATTAGCTTTCTTTTCTGATGCTACACGATTGGATTTTGATTCTCCTATTACTGCCTTTGGTGCTGACTTTGCGGCTATATCTAATGGATTTTTTACTACTGAGTTTGTTATTGGTTCTGACGCAATTGATATTCCCGATACCCCACTCGGATTTTTCGGCTTTGTTTCAGACATGAGTTTCTCCGAGATTTTATTCCAAGGTACAGGTGACGGATTTAGCTTTGACAATGTTGTTTACGGGCAAGTTTCAACTCCCGAACCTGCTTCAATTTTAGGTTTATTAGCATTTGGTGCGATAGGTGGTTCAATGTTAAAGCGTAAATAAAAATCTCAGGACTTACACGGGAGGAACCCGGTTTCTACGGTAAATCATTGTCTTTAATCATAGACAACTACCAGAAACCGGGTTTCTGGGTTCGCCTGTGTAATATCAAGTAACATTAATTAACCCCACTGTAGGGACGTTGCATGCAACGTCCCTACGAGGTTGGGGAAAGATTGTTTATTACAGTTATTTAATGCAACCTGATATAAGTTCTATATCTTCAAAAATTATATAAACTTTGTAGAGACGTTCCATAGAACATCTCTACATTTATCTTGCAGAAAAATCTATTCTAGAATTTCCCACAAAAATATTAACTAGCTATTAGCTTTTAGCATTTCCGTTCCGGAATGCTTCGCAAACAGCTATCAGCTTTTTGAACCTTAGTTAAATCTCCGATTTCTATAAACTGGATGGTTTAGGAGGGGTTCAAATCCCCTTCTAAACATTAGAAAACGTACTTCTACTGATAGCTGACTGCTGAGTGCTGACTGCTTCTTTAAACATTAACAGTCGATAACTTCGGCTTAAAACTCTGCAAAATACGTTCCGCCATCTGAGAAGGAGTCAAACCCAAATCAACTTTCGACTCATCAGGTTTAGCATGATCCACCAACTTATCCGGTACACCCAAACGTAACACAGGTACAAGCACATTATTATCCATCAATGCTTCCGTAACTGCCGAACCAAAACCACCCATCAAACAACCTTCCTCCATAGTCACAACTTGACCAATACGTTGCGCTAAAGGCAGAATTAATTCCGTATCCAAAGGTTTCACAAAACGAGCATTTACCACAGTAGCACTAACACCATGCTCACTCAGAATTTCCGCAGTTTGCATAGCCGGATGTACCATAGAACCATAACCCAATATCAGCACATCATCACCATTCCGCAGAATTTCACCCTTACCAATAGGAATAGCTTCCCAACCCTCTTCCATCAGAGGCACCCCATAACCATTCCCACGAGGATAACGCATAGCGATCGCTCCATCCGTATATTCAATACCAGTCACCACCATCCGTTGTAACTCACCCTCATCTTTAGGCGCCATGACTACCATATTTGGGATACAACGTAAATAGGAAATATCATACATTCCCTGGTGAGTCGGACCATCCGCACCCACAATTCCAGCACGATCTAAACAGAAGAAAACAGGTAACTTCTGAATACAGACATCATGGATAATTTGGTCGTAAGCTCGTTGCAAGAAAGTCGAATAAATACCAGCGACAGGTCGCATTCCTTCACAAGCTAAACCTGCTGCCAAAGTTACAGCGTGTTGTTCGGCAATACCAACATCTATATATTGTTTTGGCAATTTAGCATGAAGTTTATCTAAACCTGTGCCAGTTGCCATAGCAGCAGTAATACCAATAATTTTTGGATTATTTTCCGCAAGTTTCACCAAAGTATGGGCAAAAACCTTAGAGTATTTAGGAGGTTTTGGCTTACTTGCTGGTACAGCTTTACCCGTAGCCAAATTGAAGGGATTTTGAGCATGATAGCCAACCTTATCCTCTTCAGCAACTGCATATCCTTTACCCTTAGTTGTGGCAACATGAACTAATACAGGTCCATGAATTTGATGTGCTTGTTGGAAAGTTGTAATTAGCTCTTCTAAATTATGCCCATCAACAGGACCCATGTAGGTAAAGCCCAATTCTTCAATTACAGCCCCCACTTTTGACACTGCCAAACGTTTCATCCCTTCTTTGAGGCGTTCCATTTCTGGTGTAAAGGTTTCACCAACAAAAGGAATATGTTTAAATTGTTCTTCCAGGTTATCCTGAAGAAACTGCATCGGTGGGGATAAACGCATTTTGTTGAGATAGCGAGAAATCGCACCTACATTAGGAGAGATAGACATCTCGTTATCGTTGAGCACAACCACTATATTAGTTTTGGGTAAGTGACCTGCATGGTTAATAGCTTCTAAAGCCATACCACCAGTTAAAGCACCATCCCCAATAATGGAAACTACTTTGAAGTTATCTCCTTTCATATCTCTAGCTAAAGCCATCCCTAAACCAGCAGAGATACTGGTAGAAGCATGACCAGCACCGAAATGGTCGAATTTACTTTCACAACGTTTTAAATAACCTGCAACCCCATCTTTTTGTCGCAAGGTATGAAAATTGTTATATCGACCTGTAATAAGTTTATGGGGATAAGCTTGGTGGCCTACATCCCAAAGAACTTTGTCCCGATCTAGATCGAGAGTTTGATAGAGACCCAATGTAAGTTCTACAACTCCTAACCCTGGACCTAGATGGCCTCCACTTGTGGCGACTGTTTCTAGATGTTTCTCTCGTATTTGTCTAGCAATTTCTTCTAGTTGATGAATTGAAAGACCGTGCAATTGATTAGGATGAGTAATTTCGCTTAGATGCATAGTTTGATTTACTCAGATTTCTGATGTAGATTTGCGGTTGTAGCTGGGAGTATTTTTGATGATTAACTTGGAACTTACCGAATAATTATTAATTAAATAATTCAGGTTAAAAGCCTCCCTTTTCAAGGGGAAAAAGCCATCATTTCGGCTGCTCGCCGACATGAAAAGTGGAGCTTTCCGTAGGATGGGATGGATGGGTTACCTAACCAGATCCAATCGACCAAGACAAGAAATCATATTTCCTTATCTTCAATTCCGTTACGGTTTTAACCAGAGGTAATTATCCATTAATGAACTGTACTTTTTTTCAGCTATGAATCAGCTAATACAATTTTGCGATTTGTTAATAATGCACAGATAGGATTACTTACTAAAAGAATATCTCCCCATAATCTGCTAGATTTTCTCACAGATACTTTTCTTTTTTTCCCTTTTTATCGGCATTGGAAAAAATAGGAGTAATTAGCTTGGCAAGCCTAGAGGGAACCAATCAGGATAGAGACTATTTAGTAGCCTAGCTTTTCATCTGAACCTGCTCCTTTTTCCATAGTAATTATTACTATTTGTTGGCTTTTGTTAACAAATTAATAACTGTCTATCGACCTTTGTTGGTGAAGCTACTTGTAAACGTATATTTCAACCCAACAACTCAACTACTATATTATTTAGCAGTTGCTCCGATTATTAAGTTATATTTCACCCTTGTGCCTCTATTTCTAATTTGGGCGAATTAGGATCGGTAGCTGAAGTTAATGATGGTACAGGCATATTTTTCATTTCCCAAACTTTAATTAGTATGAGATATTCGTAGAAAGCTTGCAAGGTACACCAAGCTAATCCTGCTTGGCCATCAAGACATCCTCTAAGAAAAATATACATATATATGAAGCGAACTATTGGTCTGAAGGGTAAGCGCAGGGAAAAGTCTTTTAGAGCGCGTCTTCTCTCTACTTCCGAACCACCAAAAAATAGGTTTTTCCAAGAGATGCTTCCTGTTTCTAGTTGTTTAACTGTTTCAGCAGCTTCATCTGTAGAATATCGGTTGTGCTTTTGTATCCAACGGGAAATACCTTTACTACAGGTATAATGGGGATAAGTTTCTTGCAAAAAACTTGTAGGACCATCGCAAACTTCTCGTTCTGTGTGACCATAATCACTAAACCACACTTTATCTTTGGAAAAGAGGCGCATCTGGTAGCGGGGATATTGGGTGCTGCGACGAATCCAAGTTCCCATAAATAAAACTCGTTCTGCAACGTAATACCCAATGTATTCTTTTCTTTGAATCGCTTCTAGGCATTCGTTAAATAATTCGGGGGTCATCCGCTCATCTGCCTCCAGGATATAAACCCACTCATATTTAGTAGGAAGTTCCTGTAACATCCATGTTCGCTGTCGTCCATGGCTTTCAAATTTGTGTTGGACTATTCTTACAGGATAAGATTGAGCTATTTCTATAGTCCGATCGCTACTAAAGGAATCAACTATTATAATGTCATCTGACAGCATTGCTGACTCAATACAAGCAGCGATATCTATTTCTTCATTGTAAGTCAGTATATAAATTGAGAACATTCGATGAATTTTTGTAATTGCTCTTTGATAAAGATTAAATTGGATAATTAAATTAAATTAAATAGATATCCAATTGGGAGGGTATTGAGCATGAGATTTAAGTTTAAACTTTCTCTTTCACTAATATTAATTTGCTCTTACTTCCCTCCCTAATTATTAAAGTCATCTCTATTGTGAGATATTACTTTGCAATTATCTAGCGGGATTTTGGCTACATCCTTTACCTTTAATAATTCCCAAATTTTTTAATCTTGTCTAAATTTTTTAATCCTGTCCAACCAATCAGAATATAGCCTACTGCTAAAAGTAAGCTGCTCAGACCTGTTCTCAGACTAGATTTAAAAGAATTTCTATTAGCTTGTTCTTCTAGTTCTTGCTTACGACTACGAATTCTAGTTAAAAGCTGATCTGGTAATTGTTCTGCTTGACGATTGAGAAATTGATCGATAGCTTGAGGATTATCTTTTGACTGTTCCAGTAAAGTTTTTACTTGGCTTGGTAATTGTTCATTTTCTAATGCTGCATTTAATCTAGTTTCATCTGCTAGTAAATTAGTAATTTGATTTTTTAATTGACTTCGCCTTTGTTGGATCTGATTTTTAAAGTCGCTGCTACCTATACGAGCTTCTAGTTGTGTTTCTGCTTGACTTGCTTGCCGATCTATGCGTTCAATGGCCTCAGCCCTAGCTTGACTCGTGTTATTTAAATGTACAGGAAATAGTAATAGATATACCAGTCCTAATAAGCTAGCTAGTAAAAGTGCCCAAAATCTTAAATCTAATATCGAAGGTTTTGAAGTATCCTGAAGGCCAGAATTACTACTTACCCAGTAGCCTGTGAATAATAAGGCCATTCCTACCATGGGAATTATCCCCCGATCGACTATTTGGGTTGCTAAATTGATTTGCCATGTTCTATTGCCTATGTTAAATGGAATTGATAAGACTATAAAGTCAAGTATAGAGGACAAAATCATAACTACTCCTACTATTGTCAGAGTCCTAGCAGCTATGGAGGAATATGAACGGATATTTGTTGCTTTCATGGGATTGTGCTGAGTTCTCAGTTATAGTTGACTGGACATGGTGAGTCTGAAATGTTGAGGATGCACTCTGTTGCTGATGGTGAAAATATATTTTCTCTGTCTCAAAATAGCAGTCTGTTTTTACAATTATGACAGAGTTTAACCATGGTCCATCAGCTTTTTTGCCTTTACTCAGGACTTACGCACCCAAATCCAGAAACTTTGTTTTTTCCTAGATGTCGATTGTTCAAACGAAGGATTTTTCCTGGCAATTGAGTTTCGCGTGCGTAAGTCCTATTTACTATTTTTTTTAAATTTATGGAACAGAACTATCTATCGTACAATGCTAGCCTATAATAGACGTAAGTTAAACCTGTTCTTCACAAATCTGATTTTGTTGGTTGATTATACTATTTTAACAGTTTAATGTTTTTTCTTGTTTAACCCTATCATTTTGACTTTTTTAGACTAATATTTACTAAGATTCAAATAAGTTAAGTAAGATTAAAAAAAAACATCAAAAAGAATATTTTTTTTTGCAAAAAATCACTAAAAACCAGAATAAATGAAATAAATTAAACCCAAAAGTTCATGGTAATCAAAGTTGCAATTGTCATATTTAAAGCCAAATCATAGATGTAAATCTGAATAAATATAAGACTTAGAGGCGCCAAACCCTGTTGCTACGAGAAATCCTTGGTTTAAACAATAGAAATCTACGCAAAAAAACTTAGTTTCTGTATTCGGTATACTTAAGTCCTGTAAATATAAACAATATTATTAATATTATATTATATTATTAATGATAACGGGGAACTAGGGAGGATTCAAGTAGTGAAAGAAAACTTAGAAAATTATCAAAATAAAAAAATATTAATTGTAGATGATGAAGATAACTTGAGAATTCTTCTCAAGCGACATCTAGAATTTCAAGGATATGAAGTAACAGATGCAAATTCTGCTTTAGATGCACTATCAATACTGGAACAACAAGAGCCGGATTTAATTATTTCGGATATAATGATGCCGGAAATGGATGGTTTAGAATTTTGTCAGCGTTTACGAGCTAGTAATTTAGGTCAGTTAATACCTTTTATATTTCTGTCAAGTAAGGGAGAATTAGAAGACAGAATTATAGGCTTATCTATGGGAGCAGATGATTATATCAATAAGCCTTTTGAAATGCGGGAGTTAGTAGCAAAAATAGAGGCTCAATTAGCTCGTTCTAGTCGTATTTCTTTGGAAATGAAGCGGCTGACTGAAGATTATATGACAAAAATACAACCATTAGCAGATCCAGAACCACTACCTCTAACTCCAGCAGAAGAAAGGGTATTTTGGGAAGTTGCTGAAGGCTTGACAAATAAGCAGATTAGCGATCGCTTGTTTATTAGCCCTCGAACTGTACAAACTCATTTGAGTAAAATAATGAGAAAGCTAAATTTAGAAAATCGCTCCCAGTTGGTTCGTTATGCTTTTGAACATGGATATAAACCACCTACTGAAGAAAACTGATGAATATTAAAAAATGGACTCCCAAAAACTAATTTCTGGCCTCTATAATTTGACCGAATTAGAACAGCTAATTAATTCTCAACCAACTTTTTGGCGACCTTTAGTATTTACAAATGGGTGCTTTGACTTAGTTCATGCTGGACATATTCGTTATTTATGGGCAGCTAAGTCTCTAGGGCGATCGCTTGTAGTAGGATTAAATAGCGATCTATCGGTTCAAAATATTAAGCCCCAACAAGAGGGATATCCTATGCGACCAATTGTACCGCAAGTCCAACGGGCTGAAGTTTTAGCTGCTTTGAAACCAGTTGATGGAGTAGTAATTTTTAATGAAGCTACTGCTACTAATATCATAGAACGACTTAAACCTAATATTTATGTTAAGGGTGGGGATTATTCTAT